>NZ_JBIUYD010000035.1:0-71038 GCF_044744345.1 Kitasatospora sp. NPDC087315
CGCCGGCATCTGGCACAACAACCTGATCGGCGCACCGGTCACCCGCTCGCTGATCGCCTACGACCACTGATCACATCGGATCTACTCGTCTAGCGGATGTCGGACAGCTTGGCGCGCAGTTGCAGAACCGACTTCGTGTGGATCTGGCTGACCCGGCTCTCCGTCACCCCGAGGACCTGCCCGATCTCGGCAAGGGTCAGCCCCTCGTAGTAGTAGAGCGTCACCACGGTCTTCTCCCGCTCGGGCAGGGTGTTGACCGCCTGCGCCAGCAACCGGCGCAGCTCCCGGTCCTCGGCCACCTCCACGGGGTTGTCCGCGCCGTGGTCCTCCAGGGTGTCCACCAGGCTCAGCCGGTCGCCGCCCTCACCGACCGGGTGGAGCAGTTCGTCGAGCGCCACCACGTTGGCGAGGGACAGCTGGCTGAAGATGGCGTGCAGATCCTCGATCGCGATGCCCATCTCGGCCGCGACCTCGGGCTCGTGCGGGGTCCGGCGCAGCCGGGCCTCCAGCGTCGCGTACGTCCGCTCGACCGCCTTCGCCTTCTGCCTCACCGAGCGCGGGATCCAGTCCAGCGCCCGCAGTTCGTCGATGATCGCGCCACGGATGCGGCTGATCGCGTAGGTCTCGAACTTGATGGCCCGGTCGATGTCGAACTTCTCGATGGCGTCGATCAGCCCGAAGACGCCCGAGGAGACGAAGTCGGCCTGCTCGACATTGGACGGCAGTCCGACCCCGACCCGGCCCGCCACGTACTTCACGAGGGGTGAGTAGTGCAGGATCAGCTGTTCTCTCAGCCGCTGGTCACCCGTCCCCTTGTAGGAGCGCCAGAGGGCTTCGAGCGCCGTGCGTTCCTGACCGTCCGCCTCCCGGCGCTGCCCGGGCGCGCCCGAGGAAGAACGCGCCGGACCCGCCCCGGTCACGCCGGGCGCGCCGGGCTGGTCGGGGCGCGCGCCGGCTTGTGCCGCGACGTGCGCTCCGCCGCTCTGGTCCTCCCGCCCCGCCGAGGGGGGATAGACCGTCGACGAGGCGCCGGGCGGGGGGTCCGCCTCGGTGCCCGCTGCGGTGGCGGCCGCGTCGGCAGACTGGCCGGGCACCGAGGCCGACCGACCGGCCTGCCGTGCGAGGCCCCCCATCGCGCCCGTCGCCTTGGGCGGGAACTCGGTCACGGGGCGCCGCTCGGTCCGCGGCCCGCCCGAGGACCGGGCGCCACCGGTCACTCTGTGTCCGGGAATGTGTGTGGGCATGCGTTGGTCTGCGCCGTTCTGCCGAGTCATGTGCTGATAGGGAAGACAGGGCGAGCGTAGCGTGACCGACTCACTGCAATGCGCTACCGCCACTCGGTCGTCCCCCGATCCGGTGGCGTTCCCCCTCCCCGGATCCCGGTGCCTGCGGCCGATCGGCCCGGCCATCGGGTCACCCCTCGTTGCCCCGTCTCCTGGCTCCCCGCGATGCCTCGCCCCGTTCCCTCACCGTGCGTCCGGTCCAATGCCCTCTCGTCCGTCTGGTCACCTCCTCCGCACCAGCCGCCAATGGGCGCCGTGCCGCTCCACGTAGCCGAGCGATCCCAACTCGTACAGCCGCTGGAGCACTTCGTCCGGCGAGAGCCCCGACTGCCGGGCCAACCGCTCCACGGGCGCCCCCTCTGCCGTCGCCGGCACGGCCTCCAGCACCTGTGCCACAGCCGGCTCCAGCAAGTCCCGGGGCAGAACCGGGCCGCTCCGCTGAGGCGCCAGATCGTCGCCGATCGCACCGATCAACTCGGCCACCTCCGCGGCGTCGGTGACCAGGGTGGCGCCACCGCTACGGATCAGGGCGTGCACTCCGGCGGAGAGTTCCGACGTCACCGGCCCGGCGACACCCATGGTGTACCGGTTGAGGTTGCGGGCGCGCCTGGCTGTACTCAGCGCCCCGCTGCGCATCGCCGCCTCGACCACCACCGTCCCCCGGGTGAGGGCGGCGATGACACGGTTGCGCAGCACGAACCGGAAGCGGTTCGGGTGCTCCCCCGGCGGGAGTTCGCTCAGCAGCAGCCCCTGGGCGGCGATCCGCCTGATCAGCTCGGCGTTTCCCCTCGGATAGGCCACGTCCACGCCACAGGCGAGGACCCCCATCGTCATTCCGCCGGCGGCCAGCGCTCCTCGATGGGCGGACGCGTCGATCCCGTACGCCGCACCGGAGACCACCACCCACCCGCGTTCGGCCAGTTGAGCCGACAGCTCCCCCGCGACATACGCCCCGTAGGCCGTACAAGCCCGCGAGCCGACCACGGCGACCGAGCGAAGAGCCAGCAGTCGCAGCGAGCCCGTCCCGGCCACCCAGAGCCCGATCGGCCGCCCGTCCCCCAGATCGTCCAGTTGGCTCGGCCATTCCATGTCGCCCGGAATGATGAAGCGCCCACCGGCCACTCGTACCCGTTCCAGGTCGTCTGCGGGGTCGACGTCCGCGAGTCTGGCCCGGTAGCCGACGAGTCGGCCGGCGTCCAGCCCGGGGTGGTCGGGCACAGGACCGCCCCGGATCGCCTGAACCACGTCGGCGGCGTCGAGTTGGGACAGCCATCGGCCGAGGACGGCGTCTCCGGGTTCGCTGAGCCTGCTGAGCACGGCCCTGGCGCAGCGCTCGGGCTCGGTCCGCGAGGCGCTCTGGGAGGGAGGTTGAGGGTGGTTCATCGTCCGGTTCACTTGCGGTGTCCTCGTTCTCTGCACACTGGTCAGATGCCACGCTCGGCCGGGCCGGGCCGGGTGGGCTTCTCCTCGCCCCGCCCGCCTCCCTGCTCCGGGACGCGACTGAGCTGACGGAAGGAGCGCTCCGCCGGCAGCCCTTGCTCGACGCCGGTGCGCAGGACGAGGGCGGTCCGCACGTCCCGTTGGTCCGGGCGGTCTCGACCCGCGAGGTCGGCGACCGTCCAGGCCACCCGGAGCACCCGGTCCAGGCCGCGGGCGGTCAGCAACCCGCGCTCCAGTTGGCGCGCGGCGTCGTTGAGTGCGCCGGGCGCGAGCTGCCAGCGGGTACGCAGTTCATGACCGGGCACCTCGGCATTGGTCTGCCACGGGGTGTTCGCCAGCCGCGTCGCCGCACGCTCGCGCGCCGCCAGCACCCGGGCCGCCACGGTCTCGGTGGTCTCCGCCGTGCTGTCCCGCTCCATGAGTTCGATCCTGGTCACCGGGGCGACCTGAACCTGGAGATCGACCCGGTCCAGTAGCGGCCCGGACAACCTCCCCTGGTACCGGCTGACCATCACCGGGGTGCACTCGCACCCCTCGCCGCGCCGCGAGTGCCGACCGCAGGGGCACGGATTCGCCGCCAGGCAGAGCAGGAACCTGGCCGGGAGTCTGAGCGAACCCGCCGAACGTGCGATCACCACCTCGCCCGACTCCAGCGGTTGACGCAGCGCGTCGAGCACCCGGACCGGGAACTCCGGTGCCTCGTCCAGGAACAGGACGCCTCGATGGGCCAGTGAGACCGCACCCGGTCGCGGCAGGCCGCTGCCACCGCCGACAATCGCCGGCATGGTGGTGGAGTGGTGCGGGGCGCAGTAGGGCGCGCTGTCGATCAGCGGCCGACCGGCTGGGAGCAGTCCCGCCACGGAGTGGACGGCGGTGACCTCCAGTGACTCCTTCTGGGTGAGCGGCGGGAGCAGCGCGGGCAGCCGTTCGGCCAGCATCGTTTTGCCTGCGCCCGGCGGGCCTTTCAAATAAAGGTGGTGGCCTCCGGCGGCGGCGATCTCCAGCGCTCTCCGGGCCTCGTACTGGCCCGCCACATCGGCCAGGTCCATATAGGCCGACTTGTCATCGGGCAGGCCTCGCACACCCGCGCTGGGGAGCATGAGCCCGGCCATCAGGGGGTCGGGGCGGCCGCCGATGGGGTCGGGCGGTTCCTCCGGCTCGGGTGCCCCGGTGAGGACGGCGATCAGCTGGCGCAGGCTGCGCACTCCGATGACGGTCACGCCCGGGACCAGTGAGGCCTCGGCGGCCGTCTGCTCGGCCACCACGACCCGCTGGTACCCGGCGTCGGCGGCGGCCAGCACCGAGGGGAGCACACCGCGTACCGGCCGCACCCGGCCGTCCAGCCCCAGCTCGCCGATGATCAGCAGGTCGGCGATGGAGGACGGATCCAGCCGCTCGGCAGCGGCGAGGACGGCACACGCCACCGCGAGATCGAAGCCGCTGCCGCTCTTGGGCACCGAGGCGGGGCTGAGTCCGACGGTCAGCTTGCGCTGGGGCCAGGCCTCGCCACTGTTCACCAGGGCCGCACGCACCCGGTCGCGGGCTTCGGAGAGGGCCTTGTCGGGCAGGCCGACAAGGGTGAACGCGGCGACTCCTGGCTCCAGATCGGCCTGGACCTCGACGATCACTCCGTCGACACCGACCAGTGCCACGGAACAGGTACGAGCGAATGCCATCTCAGACCACCCCTCGCAGGTGGTCCACCAGGGCCGCACCGCGGAACCGGTTGATGACGGCCACGAGGTCGATGCGGACGCCACCGGGTGGCACAGGTGGCCATGGCGGATCCGCAGGCCCGTTACCGGGCTCGGACTGATACTCGGAGCCGGCCAGCCTGGCGAAGTGGCCGGGCCAGCGCTCCGCCATCCAGCGCTCCGCGAGGCGCTGCAGCCGAGCGGCCTTGGCCTGGTCGATGGCCTCGCTGGGCTGTTGGAACCCCCGCTCGGAGCGGGTCTTCACCTCACAGACCGCCAGGGTGTCGCCGTCGAGGGCGACGATGTCCAACTCCCCCTCGACACACCGCCAGTTGCGGTCCAGGATGCGGAGCCCGTCCTCGGCGAGGCGGCGCGCGGCGACCCTTTCGCCATAGCGGCCGAGGCCGTTGTTGGTACTGCGCCCCGGGCTGTTCTTCTCCGGGCGCGGCGGAGCAGGCCCGACGGCGGTCGGCGACCCTCCGTCCGCCGGCCGCACTGTCTTCCGTCTGGGCTGCCCGTCCAGCCGGGCTTTCGCTGTCTGCTTGCGCGGGGAGCGCTTCGTGTCCTGCACGATGACCACCTCCGCTGTGGAGGTTGCCGCGCAGCCCGGGACCAGACCAGAGAGTTGTTATTTCCTGTGGATAACCAGGGCCTGTGGATAACTTCTGTCACCTGGAGGGGTGAGAATCCCGGAATACTCGAAATTCCTCTGGACACCACCGGCCCAGACGGTCCAACGTCAGTTCCCGAAGCCGGCGTCGTCCGAGGGCAGCTCCAGATCACTCTTCGCGAGCTCCTCGATGTTCACGTCCTTGAAGGTCAGCACCCTGACCTTACGGACGAACCGAGCCGGCCGGTACATGTCCCAGACCCACGCATCCGCCATCGACACCTCGAAGAAGACCTCGCCCTGGACCGAGTGCACCTGCAACTCGTAGTCGTTGGTGAGGTAGAAACGCCGCTCGGTTTCGATCACGTACTTGAACAGGCCGACGACGTCCCGGTACTCCCGGTAGAGCTTGAGCTCCATCTCGGTCTCGTACTTTTCGAGATCTTCGGCACTCATCCAGGCGTCCCCTCAACTTGTCACGTCCACCCATTGTGGACCACCGCACCCACCCTCAGAGCCGTACTGGAGTGACTGGCGGCCCCTCGGCCAACAGTTGCTCCACAAAGTCCGCCAGTCCGACCGGGTAGACCGTCTCGGCGGTTTCCCTGAGCTCCTCGATCGTCCACCAGCGCGCCGCGAGCAGTTGGGCGTGTTCGTCGTCGCCCATGCCCGAGTGGTCGAGCACCGTGTCCGTGGTCCGGGCCAGGTGGAACCACTGCTCCTGCTCGTAGTGCTGCCCCCGAAAGGAGAACGAAGCCGTGCCGTACGCCACCAAGGGCCCCAGCTCCACACCCCGCAGTCCGGTCTCCTCCGCGAGCTCCCGTACGGCTGCCTCGCGCACGCCCTCGCCGGGCTCCAAGCCACCCCCCGGGGTGAACCACCAGGTGACACCCGGTACCGCCGGGTCGGACCCCCGGAAGAGAAGAAGGCGCTCCTGCCCGTCCAGCAACAGGATCCTCGCCGCTCTGCGACGCCGTGCCGTCATGGCAGATCTCCACACTCCTTCCGTTCGCCCCGGTGGCTCTCCCGATCCTGCCACCCGGCACGACCGTCCGGGGCGATGTTCGGCAGAGCGGGCAGGTCCAGGGCCGCGGCACCCGGGTTCAGGACGCGCGGCGGTTCCGGAGCCGACGGGTCAGGCCCGCCACGCCGCCCACCGCCGAGGTCACGACGATCAGCGCCGCGCCTACAACGGTGGCGTAGGCGGCCGGCTCCAGCGGGCCCGGTTCACCGGCCTTCGGGCCACCGATCACATCGAAGGCCGAGGTCCTGGCGAACATGCCCGCCCGACCGAACGGCAGGACGGTGGACTCGACCCGGGCCTGCACCTCGCCGGCCGGGATCGTTCCCCCGTCCACCTCGAGGTGGGCACGGGAGTCCAGCGATCCCTGCCGGTTGTCGCCGAGCAGGAACAGCCGCCCGGGCGGCACCTCCACGCTGAACGTGCCGCTCTCCGCGCTCTGCGCAGCCAGGTAGGGCTCGTCCACCGGCTTGCCGTTGACGGTCAGCCGGTGGTCGCCTCCGGTGATGGCCACTGTGTCGCCGCCCACCGCGACGACCCTCTTGACCATCAGCTCGCCGCCCCAGACCTGGTCACGGAAGACCACGACGTCACCGCGGCCGACGGCGCCGTCATCGATCTTCCGGGCCAGAACGGTGTCCCCGACCTTGAGCGTGGGGGTCATGGACGCGGTCGGGATGTTGTAGGGCCGGTAGTCCAGGGCCATGACCGCGAAGCCGCCGACCAGCAGGACCAGTCCCAGCGCGATCACCGCGCCCTGCAGCACGGCGGCGGGCCGGCGCCGGGGCCGGGCGGCGGCCGGCGGGCGGTCGGCCACCTGTTCCACGACACTGCTCATCGACACCGTCCACCCCTGCCCGACCTGGAAGCGCTCGCGACGCACCGGGGCCACAGGCGGGAAACCCGGCGGGCCGTGGCACGTCCGAGCAGATTACTCGTCGGTACCACGGCCCGCGCAAGACCCGGGGGCTACCCGGTAACGGTCAGGACTGCTTCTTTCGGTCCGCCCGGTCCCTCAGCCGGCGTACCACCGGGAGCAGACCGACCGCGCCGACGGCGCCGGCCACGGGGGGCACGAGCGGCGCGGCCCCCGACAGCCCCTTCTGGTCGAAGGTGTCTGGTACTGGCAGCGTCGACCAGTGGTTGACCGGCCAGGCCACCACGAAGGCACGCCCGATCACCTCGTCCACCGGAACCGTGCCGCCGCCCGGCTGGTCCATGTGGAAGCGGGAGTCCAGGGAGTCCGCGCGGTGGTCGCCCATCACCCAGATCCGACCGGGCGGCACCTTCACCGGGCCGAAGGGCTTCGTACCGCAGGGGGTGTTGCCCGCGAAGACGTACGGCTCGTCGAGCACGGCCCCGTTGACCTTGACCGGGCCCTCGCCCTCGCACTCGACGGTGTCCCCGCCGACCGCGATGACGCGCTTGATCAGGTCCTTCTCGTTCGTGGAGGGCATCAGGCCGACGAAGCTGAGCACGTCCTGGATGCCTCGGACGAAGGAGTTGCTGCTCTGCTGGACGGGCTCGTCGTTCAGCCAGCCGCCCGGGTCGTGGAACACCACGACCTCTCCGCGCTCGGGCTCGGCCCCGAACCACGGAGTCAGCTTGTCCACCAGGACACGGTCGCCTACCTGAAGCGTGTTCTGCATCGATTCCGACGGAATGGAGAACGCCTGGACGAAGAACGTCTTGATCACAAGAGCCAGGACCAGTGCGATACCGACCAGGATCGGCAGTTCCTTCCAGAAGGAACGCTGCTTGCGCTCCTCGCCGACGGACTTCTCGTCCGACGGCTCGTCCTCCGAACCCGGCTCGACCCGGAAGGCACCCAAGGAGTCACCCGTATCGTCGGCCGGTTCGTCTGCGGACGGGGCCGCCGTGTCCTCGGCGGGAGCCGAGGGCACCGCGGACTCGGCGGACCGGGCCGCCCGGCTGCCGGAGCCCTCGGGCTCTCCGGCGCCTGAGCGGGCGCCGATCACCAAATCCCCCACAACGTCTCCTCCCTGCTGTGCGGACGCCCGCGCGCCCGCGCTCACAGTGCCGCACAGCGGGCACCACACTCCACCATCGGCCGTGAACGTCTCAGAGCCGCCCGCGTCGGGCACACCTGACACCAACACAGCCGCAGAACACAACCGGCCTGGTGCACCGGTCACTCCAGCACTTCTCTATCACTCCCAGGCATCCGGCTCGCGATCCCACACGCGTGATCTTGCTGGTAGCCGACCGGCACGGCCTACTCCCGTGGTCGTGCCGACCGACAGACGACAAACGGAAGAATGCCCAACACACCCATAACGAGCGGAGGTTCCATCGGAATCGGCCCAGCGCCCGGCAATCGCGAAGCTTCCCCGCGAGCCGCCGGAGCCCGCGCCACTGAGGAGAGTGAACCCGGTGCATCAAGTTGATGGAACCGGTCCAACGGCCACGCGATCACAAAAGCCCGGCCCACCACACCGCTCAGCGGGATAGTCCCCTGCCCCGGATTCGCCATGTGGAAGCGGGAGTCGGCGGACACGTCCCGGTGGTCGCCCATGACCCAGAGCCGCCCCTGCGGAACCTTCACCTTGAAGGGCTGGCGGGACGGCGGGTTCCCCGGTGCCAGGTACGGCTCGTCCACCACAGCGCCGTTGACGCTCACCCGCCCCTGCGCGTCACAGCACTCCACGGTGTCCCCGCCGACACCGATCACGCGCTTGATCAGATCCTGCTCGCTGTCGGACGGCAGCAGCCCGACGAAAGTGAGGACCTGCTTGGCCCCGCGCAGTACTGGCCCGTCCGTGGACGGCTTGTGGTCAGCCTCCAGCCAGCCACCCGGGTCCTTGAACACCACCACGTCACCGCGCTCCGGCTCATTGCCGAACCAAGGGGTGAACTTGTCCACCAGTACCCGGTCCCCGATCTGGATGGTCTGTTCCATCGAACCCGAGGGGATCACGAAGACCTGCACCATGAAGGTCTTCATCACCAGTGCCACCAGCAGTGCCACCACGACGATCAGTGGAAGCTCGCGCAGGAGAGAACGTCTGCGACGGCGGGCCGCCCGGCGGGCGGTGCGGCGGCGCTCGGCCCGGCCGCGTACCGGTGGCGCCGCTTCCTGGGCGGGTGTCTCCTCCGGGCTGCCCGAGGGCTCGGGGGCGGGACGGTCGGCCAGCCGGCCTCTACCTCTGGTCCCCATGTCCACCCGTCCCCCCTGCCGCGGCAAACGCCGCCGGCCGGTCCAGGCTGGTCCAGTGGCCGATCGGGTAGACGACCCAGTCCGCCCGTCCGATCACCCTGCGCTCCGGGACAAAGCCTCCGCCGGGCTCGCCCAGGTGGTCACGCGAGTCGCGCGAGTCGCTCCGGTGGTCGCCCATCACCCACAGCTTGCCGGCCGGCACCACCACGTCGAAGGCCACGCTCGACGGCTCGTCCCCCGGGGCGAGGTAGGACGTCTCGTCGACCGGCACCCCGTTGACGGTGATCCGCCCACCCGGACCGGTACTGGTCACCCGGTCCCCGCCGACACCGATGACGCGCTTGACGTAGACCGAGTTCCCGGCCGGTGCCAGTCCGAGGTCCTGGCCGAGCGAACGAAGACCGTCCCAGAACCCGGCCGACCTCTCCGGCTCATGCAGAAAGGAGCCCGTCCCGTCGAAAACCACCACATCGCCGCGCTGGGGGTGGCCGCCGAAGGCGTACGCCAGCTTGTTCGCGATCAGGCGATCGCCCGGGCGCAGGGTGTTCTCCATCGATCCGGACGGCACCGCGAACGGCCGCGCCACGAAAGCGTTCACCAGCAGCAGGGTGAGCAGGCAGATACCCACCAGCAGAAGCAGGTCACGCCCACGCGAACGCACCGGCGCCTCCGGCTCCGGCTCCGCGGTGGGTTCGTCCCCCGGCCCGGCGGTCTCCGGCCCGGCGCCCGTCTCCACGTCCCGCGCCTCGGCCGGCCCGGCGTCCGATACCTCGGCCGTCCCGGCCTCCACACCCGCTCCGGCCGGTTCCGCCCCGCCCCCGGAAACGGCCGCGGACCGCGACAGCGAGTCCGCACCGGTGGGTGCGGGACTGCCGTCGCGGTCCGCGAGTGGTTCGTGCGTGCTCATCGGGGGCTGAGCTTACCTTGCGGCAGCGGCGCCCCCTAGAGCGCTCCGATCCCCCGGCAGCGCCGGGGGCCGGTGGATCAGCGGTCGCGCTTCTCCTTGATCTTCGCGGCCTTGCCGCGGAGGTCACGCAGGTAGTACAGCTTGGCGCGGCGAACCGCACCGCGGGTCACGACCTCGATCTTCTCGACGACCGGGGTGTGCACCGGGAAGGTGCGCTCCACGCCGACGTTGAAGCTGACCTTGCGGACGGTGAAGGTCTCACCGACACCGGCGCCGTGGCGGCGGATGACGACGCCCTGGAAGACCTGGACACGGGAGCGGTTGCCCTCGATGACCCGGACGTGCACCTTCAGGGTGTCACCGGCGCGGAAGGCCGGAATGTCGCTACGCAGCGAAGCCGCGTCGACAGCAGCGAGCTTGTTGCTCATGTTGCTCTCCATCGCAGGCGCCACGGGCCGCCCACGGAAGTTCGTCGCAATGGGGTCTGCTGCGGGCCGCATCGGACCGAGGTGATCCCCCCGTGGCGAGGGCACCGGACCACGTGACCCCTACGAAAGGAGTCCAGCGACAGACAGCAGCGGCCTATTCTTCCACATCACCGGCCACGGACCGAAATCGGCCGAGCTGCTCGTCCCAGGCCAGTCCGAGGATGCTGAGGGCCTCACGGTCTTTCTTGTCGAAGGCGCCGTACTGCCAGCGCTCCACCAGGTCCGGCCGGTTGGCCAGGGTGCGGGCGAAGGCCTGCTCGCGTCGCCAGCGGGCAATGCGCCCGTGGTTGCCGCTGAGCAGCACGTCCGGCACGGTCCGGCCACGCCACTCTGCGGGCTTGGTGTAGACCGGGCCCTCCAGCAGGTCGGCCATCGCGCCGGGCGCGAAGGAGTCGTCCCGGTGGGACTCGGCGTTGCCCAGCACTCCGGGCAGCAGCCGGGCGATCGCCTCGACCATCACCAGCACCGCGACCTCGCCGCCGGCCAGGACGTAGTCACCGATCGACACCTCGACCACCGGCATCCGGGTGGCCGCCTCCTCGATCACCCGCCGGTCGATGCCCTCGTACCGAGCGGGGGTGAAGGCCAGCCAGGGGCGCCCGGCGAGTCCCTGCGCGAGTTCCTGGGTGAACGGACGCCCGCTGGGAGTCGGCACCACCAGAGTGGGCACCTCGCCCTCGGGCCCCTGGGCGGTCACCGCGTCCAGGGCCTCGCCCCACGGCTCGGGCTTCATCACCATGCCGGGGCCGCCGCCGTACGGGCTGTCGTCCACGGTCCGGTGCACGTCGTACGTCCAGCCGCGCAGGTCGTGGATGTGCACATCGAGCTGGCCACGAGCGCGGGCCTTGCCGACCAACGAGATGTTCAGCGGCTCCAGGTACTCGGGGAAGATCGTGACGACGTCTATCCGCATCCCGCTCTGCACCGCGGCCACCGGCCCGGGCCCGGACTCCGACCTCGGCTCCTGCGCCGCGCCCTGCCCCTGCTCACGTTCGTCGGAGCTCACTCCGCGGCCTCCGAACCGTCTCGCACACCGTCGCCCTGAGCACCGTCGCCCTCAGCAGCGTCGTCCCCAACACCGTCAGCACCGTCGCCCCGGGCGACCTCGGCCTGCTCGGAGTCGATCAGCCCGCCCGGCGGGTCGATCACGGCGCGCTGGTTCTCCAGGTCGATGATCGGCACGATGCGGGTGACGAACGGCACCAGCACCTCGGTCCCGTCGGGCTTCTTCACCGTGAGCAGGTCCTGATAGGGCAGGTGGACGACCTCGGTCAGCTCACCGACCAGGGTGCCGTCGAGCAGCACCACGTCCAGACCGATCAGCTGGTGGTCGTAGAACTCCTCCGGATCCTCCGGGCGCTCCTCCGGGTCGACCTCGGCGATCAGGATGGTGCCGCGCAGCGCCTCGGCGGCATTGCGGTCCTTGACGCCGGCGAAGCGCAGCAGCAGCCGGCCGCTGTGCACCTTGCCGGACTCGACGGTCAGCGGCCCGGCCGACGCGGGGTCGGTGAGCAGGACGGCACCCGGTCCGAGCCGGAGTTCCGGCTCGTCGGTGCGGACCTCGACGCTGACGTCCCCCCTGATGCCGTGGGCGCGGCCGATCTTGCCGACGACGAGCTGCACGGTGATCGTTCTCCTGGATGAGTGCTAGGGAAGGCAGAGAAAGAAGGCTGAAGAGAAGGAAGGCTGACAAGAAGAGGCTGGAACCGGAGAGAAAGAAAGGCCGGCCGGGACGACATACGTCCCGGCCGGCCTCAAGCCTGACGGCTGAACGAGCAGCCGCGTCAGCGGATGTTGTCCACGTCGACCAGGTCGACCCGGACGTTGCGACCGCCGAGGGCGCCGACCACGGTGCGCAGTGCGCGTGCCGTGCGGCCGCCCCGGCCGATCACCTTGCCGAGGTCATCGGGGTGCACGCGCACCTCGATGGTGTTGCCCCGCCGCAGGTTGCGCGAGCGCACCTGCACTTCATCGGGGTGCTCGACGATGCCCTTCACCAAGTGGTCGAGGGCGTCCTCGATCACGATCAGGCCTCGGCGGCGGCGTCGGCCTCAGCCTCGGCCTTGTCCGACTTCTTGGCCTTCGGGGTGATGGCGACACCGGTGGTGGCGTCCTCGAAGCCGGCGACGGCCTTGGCGAACAGGTGCGAGAAGTCCTCGACCTTCGGCGCGGCGACCTTCAGCGGCTCCGGAGCCGGCAGGCCCTTGAACTTCTGCCAGTCGCCGGTCAGCTTGAGGATGGCGAGCACCGGCTCGGTCGGCTGGGCGCCGACGGACAGCCAGTACTGGGCGCGGTCGCTGTCGACCTCGATCTTCGAGGGGTCGTAGGTCGGCTGGTAGATGCCGATCTCCTCGATCGCGCGACCGTCACGCTTGGTGCGCGCGTCGGCGACGACGATGCGGTAGTGCGGGGAGCGAATCTTGCCGAGACGCTTGAGCTTGATCTTGACTGCCACGGGAGTGGATTCTCCTGGTGTTGACGTGGGTGAGCAGCCCTGCCGTCGCGTGGGGTTGCGGGGCGGGCCGTTCAAGGGACACGCCAGCCGTAGGAGAGAGGGGTCCTGTCTCGGCTGCCGAGTACTCAGCTGTCCATTCTGCCATACCGGCGCGAACCGCCTTCACCCGGCCGCCACCACCAGGCCGTCTTCACCGCCGCCAGCCACCCGACGGCCCCGGCAACAGGCCCGACCGGGAGCCCTCGCCCCCGGTCAGCCCGACACACATCGGCCGCCCGCTCGGTAGAGCCGATCGGTAGAGCCACTCGACAACTCAATGGGCCGATCGGCCGATTGCTCCGGCCGGACGTGCTGCCCGCACAGCCGCCGGCCGGTTCTCCAAGCTATGCGATCTTGAACGGCTGCTGGCACGCGCCGCAGACGATGGACGCCTGCGCGAGCACCGACGGCACGACCCGGACGTTCCGCCCGCAGCCGCAGACCGCCTTGACCCGGACGCCGCCCCCGGAGGAGCCGTGCCGGGCGGCCGGACCGCGGAAGGCGCGCGTCACGCCATCACCGGCCACCGCCTCCTGGTGGGCGCCGAGGGCCCGGTCCAGGCGTTCGATGGTGTCGGCGTACCGCTCCTGCGTCTCCTTGAGCATGGTCACCTGGGAGAAGCCGCTGCTCGCGTGCGGTTCGACCGGGTGCGCCAGGCCGAGCTCGGAGGCGAGCAGCAGGAAGCGCCGGTTGTGGTAGCGGCCGGCGCGCGAGGTGTCCCGGATGTCCCGGGCCGCGGCCAGACCGTGGGCGGCCTCGTGGAGGAGCCGCTCGAAACCGAGCCGGGTGCCACAGGCCGAGGAGGATTCACCGATCAGCGCCTCGGGCGAGGCGAGGTCGGGGAGGTCCTGATGGAAGGCCTGGATGTCACTCCAGGCGGCGGCCAGTTCGGCCGCGAGAACGAGGGGCTGTGTCGTGCTCACGCTAGACCAACGATGCAGTGGGAGCCAATGTTCCGCGTGTTCTCGCTCTCCGGGAATTCCCAGGGAACTCTCAGGAATGCACGACCGCGCGCGAATTGCGCGTTCCGGATCTGACGCAAGACCAACCCCCTGCAGGTTTCGGCCCGTCGCAACTCGCCGAGCCTCGTATTTTCCGTCCGGGCGCGGGCTGTCGCCCCCAGGACGTACGGCCCGTGGTCCTGCCGAGTTGACAGGGCCACGGGCCGTACACCGTACCGCTATTCCGTTAATACTGGCAGTTGACTGGCCAGTAGCGATGTCAACAGGTGAGACGGTCTCTGGATACTTACAGCCCGTATTCTCAGCAGGCGTTGTCAGCAACCATCAGCACGCATCGGCGGCTGTCGACATCCGTCGGCTTCTGCCGGTTTCCGTCGGTTTCCGCTGTCAGTAGGCGCGCGCGACGATCGCGATATTGCCGTCCTGGTCGTCCGTCTGCGGCACCGATCCGTCGGCGGCGACAATGCAGCGCACCGAGACACCCTGCTCGGCCAGCTTGGCCTCGCCCTCCGGGCCCAGCTCGGCCCAGGAGATCCGGCCCCAGCCGGTGGCGGCGGCCTCGACGGCCTCGTCGAGGTTGGTCACGTCCACCGTGCGGGCCTCGCGGCGCTCGCGGGACTGGCGCAGCAGCAGCGCCTGGTCCTCCTCCAGGACGCCGGGCACCAGCTCCGCCAGGCCGTCGATGGAGACCGGCTCCTTGCCACCGGGGATACGGCGGGCCAGCATCGCGGTGCCGTTCTCCAGGTCGCGCGGGCCGACCTCGATGCGCAGCGGCACGCCCTTGAGCTCCCAGTCGACGGCGCGGCGGCCGAACGGGGTGTCGGTGCGGTCGTCGACGACCACGCGGATGCCGGCGGCCTCCAGCCGGGCGCCGATCTCGCGGACCTTGGCGATCACCGCGTCGTCGCCCTTGATGGCGAGGACGACGGCCTGGACGGCGGCCAGGCGCGGGGGAACCCGCAGGCCGTTGTCGTCGCCGTGGGACATGATCAGGCCGCCGACCATACGGGTCGAGACGCCCCAGGAGGTCTGCCAGACGTACTCGCGCTCGGCGCCCTGGAGCTGGTAGGTGGTGTTGAACGCCTTGGCGAAGTTCTGGCCCAGCTCGTGGCTGGTGCCCATCTGCAGCGCCTTGCCGTCGCCCATCATGCCCTCGAGGGTGAGGGTGTTGATGGCGCCGGCGAAGCGCTCCTTGGCGGTCTTGCGGCCGAGCACGACATCGATGCCGAGCACATTGGTCATGAAGTCGCCGTAGACGTCCGTGTGGATCATCGAGGCGTAGTCACGGGCGTCCTCGTAGCCGGCGTGGGCGGTGTGGCCCTCCTGCCAGAGGAACTCGGTGGTGCGCAGGAAGATGCGCGGGCGCAGCTCCCAGCGGACCACGTTGGCCCACTGGTTGATCAGCAGGGGCAGGTCGCGGTGGCTCTGGACCCACTTGGAGAAGTACTCGTTGATGATCGTTTCGGAGGTCGGCCGGACCACGATCGGCTCGTCCAGCTGCTTGCCGCCGCCGTGGGTGACCACCGCGAGCTCGGGGGCGAAGCCCTCGACGTGCTCGGCTTCCTTGGTCAGGTAGGACTGCGGGATGAACATCGGGAAGTAGGCGTTCTGTGCGCCGGCCTTCTTGATGCGGGCGTCCATCTCCTGCTGCATCCGCTCCCACAGGCCGTAGCCGTACGGTCGGATGACCATGGTGCCGCGCACCGGACCGTTGTCGGCCAGCTCGGCCTTGTTGATGAGGTCCTGGTACCAGCGCGGGAAGTCGTCCGCCTGGGGGGTGAGAACGGGTGCCTTTGCCATGGGGCGAATGGTACGGGGAGCGAGGCCCTGACTTCGAATCCGTTCTGCGGGACCGGTCGGCCTCCGGAGCGCCCGGGCCCGCCAGGGGGCGCACGACCGCGACACGCGCGCACCACCCCGCACCCCTCTGGACGCCACGCCCGAGCCGCTGTTCGCTGGAGTGGGGCGGGACTTTGGGGGAGCCGTAGCAGCACACCGAAGGACCGGATGGGAGGCCGCGATGGCTTCAGCTCGGACGACCGGCACGACCGTACGACCCACGGGCGCACGCCCGCACGACCCGCACGACCCACCGCGCGCGATCGCGTGGCCCGCGCGGGCGCGCGACTGGGCGGAGATCCAGGAGCGCATGCTGGTACCGCTCTACGAAGCCGTCTACAGCCGGTTGGAGGTCGGCCCGGCGACCAGCGTCCTGGGCCTCGGCTGCCGGTCCGGCCTGGCGCTGCTGCTGGCCGCCGGGCGGGGCGCGCAGGTCTCCGGTCTGGAGCCGCAGGACGAGCTGCGCGAGCTGGCCCGGGGCCGCCGGCTGCGGGTCGGAGCCGGTGCCCGGCCAACGACGGCCCTCCCCCACTCGGCCTATTCGCTGGTGACCGTTTTCGAGCAGCTGCCCGGATCCGCCGACCCGGCCCGGGTGGTGGCCGAGGCAGCCCGGCTGACGCTCCCCGGCGGGCACGTGGTGCTGGCCGCCTGGGGCCCGCCGGAGCGCTGCGAGAGCGCGTCCGTCCTGGACGTGGCCCGCCGGATGGCCGGCCGTACCACCGCGCGTGACCCGTTCGAGCTGAGTCCGCCCGGCGCGCTGGAGGATCTGCTCGCCGGCGCCGGTCTGCACCCGGCCGGCAGCGGCCGGGTGAGCTGCCCGTTCGCCTACCCGGACCTGGACAGCGCGGTGCGCGGGCTGCTCTCCACCGGCCTGTACGAGGCGGCGGCGGAGTTCTCCGGGCTGCCGCTGGTGGCCAAGGAACTGGAGGAGGCGCTGGCCCCGTACCTGCGCCCGGACGGCTCGGTCCGCATGGAGAACCTCTTCCGCTACCTGGTCGCCGAGCAACCCCGGTAGCCCGCCGAGCGAAAGAGCCCGCCGCGCGAACGAAGAGGGCGCCCGCCACCCGGCGAGCGCCCTCACTCGAACGGCTCACGCCTGGTCGAGCGACTTCCGCGGCACCCCGGCCGCCCGGTAGGCCGCCTCCTCGTCCAGCGTCTCGGCCTCCAGCAGCGCCGCCGCCAGCGCGTCCAGCCGGGCCCGCTGCTCGGTCAGCAGCCGCACCGCCTCCTCGTAGCACTCGGCGACGATCCGCCGGGCCTCCTCGTCCACCGCGTCCAGCGTGGTCGGTGCGGCGGACAGCCCGTACGCGCCCTGTGGGTCGGCGGGGACGGCGGTGAGCCGGCCGACCCGCTCGCTCATGCCCCAGCGGCCTGCCATGCCCCGGGCGATGTTGGTGACCTGCTCCAGATCGCTCTCCGCGCCGGTGGTGATCACGCCGTAGACGACCTGCTCGGCGGCCATCCCACCGAGCGCGCCGATGATCCGGCCGCGCAGATAGGCCTCGGTGTAGGAGTAACGGTCGGTCTCGGGGGTGGAGAGGGTGACGCCGAGCGCCCGCCCGCGCGGCACGATGGTGATCTTGCGGACCGGATCCGCGCCCGGCTGGAGCATCCCGAGCAGTGCGTGGCCGCTCTCGTGGTACGCGGTGCGCTCACGCTCGGACTGCGGCATCACCAGTGGGCGGACGGCGCCGAGCTGGACCTTCTCCAGCGCGTCCGAGAGGTCGCGCTCCCCCACCGCGTCCTGCTTCCGCTTGACGGCCAGCAGGGCGGCCTCGTTGACCAGGTTGGCCAGTTCGGCGCCGGTCATGCCGGGGGTGACCTTGGCCAGCTGGTTGAGGTCGGTGTCCCCGGCGAGCGGGACGGTCCGGGTGTGGATGCGCAGGATGGCGGCCCGTCCGTTCCGGTCCGGCGGGCTGACGGTGATCCGCCGGTCGAACCGGCCGGGGCGCAGCAGGGCCGGGTCGAGCACCTCCGCCCGGTTGGTGGCGGCGATGACGATGACGCCCTCGGAGCCGGTGAAACCGTCCATCTCGGTGAGGATCTGGTTGAGCGTCTGCTCGCGCTCGTCGTGGCCGCCCATGCCGCCGCTGCCGCCGCGCTGGCGGCCGATGGTGTCGATCTCGTCGATGAAGATGATCGCCGGGGCGACCTTGCGGGCCTCGGCGAAGAGCTCGCGGACCCGGCTGGCGCCGACGCCGACGATCATCTCGATGAACTCGGAGGCGGAGGCGGAGAAGAACGGCACGTTCGCCTCACCGGCGACGGCCCGGGCGAGCAGGGTCTTCCCGGTGCCGGGCGGGCCGGAGAGCAGCACGCCGCGCGGCATCTTGGCGCCGAGCCGACGGTACTGCTCGGGGTGTTTGAGGAAGTCGACCACCTCGGTGAGTTCGGCCTCGACCTCGTCGATACCGGCCACGTCGGCGAAGGTGGTGCGGGTGCCGGCGTCACTGGTGACCGGTTTGGGCGGGGCCTTGCGGCCGAGCGCGCCGGCGCCCATGCCACCGGCCATCCGGCGGGCGAGCAGCACCCAGATCAGGATCAGCAGCAGCATCGGGGCGAGCGAGATCAGCAGGTTGGCGAGGAAGCTGCGCTGCTGGACCACCGGCGAGGCGGTGACCTCGACGCCGTGCTGCTGGAGGGCGGTCCAGAGGTTGTCCCCGGCGAAGACCGGCCGCTGGGTGTCGAACTCGGTGTAGGTGCCCTTGGCGCCGTCCGGCTTGGGCTCGGCGCTCTTCAGGGTGCCCTCGATGGAGTCGCCCTTGGAGTAGATCTTGGTGACGTTGCCCTTGTTCAACTGGTTGTCGAACTCGGTGTAGGAGATCGTGGTGGCCCCGGCGTTGCCGAAGAAGGACAGCAGCAGGTCGGAGATCAGGAACACCACGAGCGCGGTGAGGACGAGGCCCGGCCAGCCGCCGGGCATCCTGCGGCGCGGAGGCGGCGGAGGCGGGGCGCCCTCGGACCGCCAGGGCTGGTCGGGGGTCTGGCGCGGCGGTACGGGATCGGTCACCCGTCGGACAATACGGACATCCGCTCGGGTGATCCAACCGCAACGCCGCGCCCGGACGCCGCTGAGCAGGCCCTACTCCCCCAGGCCGGGCCACTCCTCGGCGGTCATCGCGAACCGCTCGTGGTCCCGCCAGGCCCCCTGCAGGTACAGCATCCGCGGGGTGGAGCCCTCGTGCCGGAAGCCCAGCCGCCGGGCCAGCGCGATCGAGCGCTCGTTGTCCGGCTGCACGTTGATCTCCAGCCGGTGCAGGCCGAGCCCGCCGGAGGCCTGCGGGGCGAAGCAGCGGTCCAGCACCAGCCGCATGCCCTCGGTCATCCGGCCGGTGCCGGCGAACGGCAGGTACGAGTCGTAGCCGAGCGCGCCGTTGCAGAACCGGCCCATCACGATGTTGGCGACGTTCACCTTGCCGACCAGCCCACCGCTGGCCCGGTCCACGATCAGGAAGGTCCGCAGGCCGGCGCCCTGGCGCTCCAGGAGTTCCGGCAGCCCGTCCGGCTCGACCGGGTTCCACCGCCCGATGTGGTCGGCGGACCGTCGGACTGCCTCGGCGTACGCAGCTTCGTCCCCTGCCCGCGGGGCCCTGATCGTCACTCTCACGGCACCATCATCGGACATACGAACGGCCCACCGCCCCGGCGGTACCGGGAGGCGGGCCGTTCGCGGCGCCCTGGTTCGGGGAGGCGGGCCGTTCGCGGCGCCTCGGTTCCGCACCGGCCGCAGGGTCTACAGCAGGTCCTTGAACTCCTTGGGCAGCTCGAAGTCGGCCGGGCCCTTGCCCGCGCCGAGGCCGAACGCGCCGCCGCCGTCGGCCGGGGCCTGGCCGGCCCCCGGGCCCAGGGCGCGGCGCTGGGCGGCCGCGGCCTCCTCCTGCGCGCGCTTCAGCGGGTTGCCGCTCTTGCGCTTGCCCTTGGCCTGCGGGGCCTTCTTGGCGGACTTCTTCGAGCCGCCGCCCATGCCCGGGATCCCCGGCATGCCGGGCATGCCCTTGCCGGAGGCCATCGCGGACATCATCTTGCGGGCCTCGAAGAACCGCTCGACCAGGTTGTTGACCTCGCCGACGCCGACGCCCGAACCCTTGGCGATGCGCAGCCGGCGCGAGCCGTTGATGATCTTCGGGTCGGTCCGCTCGGCCGGGGTCATCGACTTGATGATGGCGCCGACCCGGTCGACGTCCTTGTCGTCGATGTTGTTGATCTGCTCGCGGATCTGGCCCATGCCGGGCAGCATGCCCAGCAGCTTGGAGATCGAGCCCATCTTCCGGACCTGCTCCAGCTGGTCCAGGAAGTCGTCGAGCGTGAAGTCCTTGCCGCCGCCCTGCAGCTTGGAGGCGATCTTCTCGGCCTCGGCCTGCGAGAAGGTCTGCTCGGCCTTCTCGATCAGCGAGAGCACGTCGCCCATGCCGAGGATGCGCGAGGCCATCCGGTCGGGGTGGAAGGCGTCGAAGTCGTCGACCTTCTCGCCGTTGGAGGCGAACATGATCTGCCGGCCGGTGACGTGCGCGACCGACAGGGCGGCACCACCGCGGGCGTCGCCGTCGAGCTTGGAGAGCACCACACCGGTGAAGTCGACGCCGTCGAGGAAGGCCTGCGCGGTGGTGACCGCGTCCTGGCCGATCATCGCGTCGACGACGAACAGGACCTCGTCCGGGTTGACCGCGGCCCGGATGTCGGCGGCCTGCTGCATCAGCTCGGCGTCGATGCCCAGGCGGCCGGCGGTGTCGACGATGACGACGTCGTACTGCTTCTGCTTGGCGTACTCGATCGAGTCCCGGGCGACCTGCACCGGGTCGCCCACGCCGTTGCCCGGCTGCGGGCCGTAGAAGGCCACGCCCGCGCGGTCGGCGACGACCTGGAGCTGGTTGACGGCGTTGGGGCGCTGGAGGTCGCAGGCGACCAGCAGCGGGGTGTGCTTCTGCGTCTTCAGCCAGTGGCCGAGCTTGCCCGCGAGGGTGGTCTTACCGGCACCCTGGAGACCGGCGAGCATGATCACCGTCGGGCCGTTCTTGGCGAACTTCACCCGGCGCGTCTCGCCACCGAGGATGGCGATGAGCTCCTCGTTGACGATCTTGATGATCTGCTGCGCGGGGTTCAGCGCGCCGGAGACCTCGACACCGAGTGCCCGCTCCTTGACCTGCTTGATGAAGGCCCGCACGACCGGCAGCGCAACGTCCGCCTCCAGCAGCGCGATGCGGATCTCGCGGGCGGTGGCGTCGATGTCCGCCTCGCTGAGGCGGCCCTTGCCCCGGAGGTTCTTGAACGTCGCTGCGAGGCGATCGGAAAGGGTGTCGAACACGTCGTCGCGGGTCCTCTGCGGCATCGGTATCGGTACGGTCGTCGCCCCCCAGGGTATCCGGCCGCCCCGGGTACGGTCTCCACCCGGGTTCACCCGGTGTTCAGTACGCCGTTCGGCCGGTGCTCGGCCCGGCGTCCGGTCCTCGGACCAGCGCGGCCCGCACGGCCGCCGCCACCTCCCCGGCCCGCCGGGCCGAGAGCGGCCGGCCCGCCACGTCGGTCAGGTAGAAGGAGTCGACGGCGTCCGCGCCGAGCGTGCTGACGTACGCGGTCCTGACCCGGACACCGGCCCCGTCCAGCGCCCGGCCGATCCGGTGCAGCAGGCCGGGGGCGTCATGGGCGCGGACCTCCAGCACCGTCGCGGTGGCCGAGGCCGCCGCGGGCGCGACCGCGACCAGCGGCGGCGGGGTGGGGATGCCGGGTCGGCGCGGGGTGGCCGCGTCACGCTCGGCGAGCCGGCGCGAGACGTCCAGTGAACCGTCCAGCGCCCGGCGCAGATCGGCCCGCAGCCGGGCCGCCTCCGGCAGCTCGCCGAACTCGGCGGCCACCGTCCAGGAGAGCAGCAGCACCGCGCCCGCGCCGATCGGGTCCAGCTCGCGCAGGCCTGCCGAGCGGACGGTCAGCCGGTGCAGCGCGAGCACCCCGGCGACCGTGCCGAGCAGACCCGGCCGGTCCGGTACGGCCAGGGTCAGCCGGACTCCCATCGGTTCGGTGCCCGCCGGCCCGGCACCCTCCCGGCCCGGCCCCGGGACCTCCGGCCCGGCCTGGGCCAGCAGCGTGAGCGCCGGCCCGCCGGTCCGGGCGGCCTCCACCGCGAGCCGCTCCTGCTCCGCGGTCGGCTCGGCCTCCGCCCGGCCCGGCTGCCCGCCGGCCAGCTGGGCCGCGGCCCGGGCGGCCAGGCCGTCCACCAGCGAGGCCCGCCAGCTGCTCCAGGCGGCGGGGCCGGTGGCGGTGGCATCGGCCTCGGTCAGCGCGTGCAGCAGCTCCAGCCGCGCCGGGGTGCCGACCGCCTTGGTGATCGCCTCCACGGTGGCCGGGTCGTCCAGGTCCCGCCGGGTCGCGGTCTCCACCAGGGCCAGATGATGGCGGACCAGCACCGCCAGAGTCTCCGTGTCGTCCTCGTCGAAACCCATCCGGACGGCCACATCGCGGACGATCACCTCACCCGCCTCGCTGTGGTCGCCGGGCAGGCCCTTGCCGAGGTCGTGCAGCAGCGCGGCGACCAGCAACAGGTCGGGTCTGGCCACCCGGCGGGTCATCGCCGCGGCCCGGACCGCCGTCTCCACCAGGTGCCGGTCCACCGTCCAGCGGTGCACCGCGTTGCGCTGCGGCCGGCAGCGCACCCGCTCCCAGTCCGGCAGCAGCCGGGTGATCAGCCCCTCCGCCTCCAGCGCCTCCCAGACCGGGATGCACGCCTCGCCCGCGCCCAGCAGGGTGACCAGTTGCTCGCGCGCCTCGTCCGGCCAGGGCACCGGCAGCGGACGGCACTCGGCGGCCAGCCGGCGCACCGTCGCGTACGAGACGGTCAGCCCGTTCTGGGCGGCGGCGGCCGCGGCGCGCAGCGGCAGCACCGGATCGGCGGCCGGGCGGGCACCCTGGGCGAGCACCGCCTCGCCGTCCTGCTCGACCACGCCCTCGGCGAGCGGGCGGCGCCGGACCGCGCCCCGGGCCACCGCGCCGGCGCCGCGCCCGGCGCCGGTGAAGGGGAAGGAGAGCCGCGACGACCGCCGGCCCCGGGCGGAGCGGGCGGCGAGCACCCGGTCCACCGCCCGCCAGGTGACATCGCTCGCGTAGGCGACGGTGCGGGCGGCCTCGTACACCTGGCGCAGCAGGGTGTCGGCGTCCAGCACCCCGAGCCGCTCGGCCACCTGGTCCTGGTCCTGGAGGCTGAGCCGCTCGGTGGCCCGGCCGGTGGCCAGGTGCAGGGCGTCGCGTACGTCGGCCAGCCGCAGCGCGGCGGCGTCCAGACCGTCCCGGGGGGCGTCGGCCAGCCAGCTGGCGGCGATCGCGTCGAGTGTGACCACGTCGCGCAGGCCGCCCCTGGCCTCCTTGAGGTCGGGCTCCAGCAGGAAGGACAGCTCGCCGTGCCGCTCGGCCCGCTCCCGGGCGAGTTCGCGCAGCTCGGGCAGGCGCCGGGGGGCGCTCGCGCGCCAGTCGCCGAGGACGGCGGAGCGCAGGGCCTCGGTGAGCGCCGGGTCCCCGGCGATGTGCCGGGCGTCCAGCAGGCCGAGCTGGGCCTTGAGGTCGGCGGCGGCGACGGTCCGGGCCTGGGCGAGGGTGCGCACCGAGTGGTCGAGGGCGGCGCCACTGTCCCAGACGGGGTACCAGATGCGCTCGGGCAGCTCCGGGTCGAGCGGGCCGTCGTGCAGCAGCAGCACGTCGAGGTCGCTGCGGGGCGACAGTTCGCCGCGTCCGTAGCCGCCGACGGCGACCAGGGCGACGCCGGCCGGGGCGCCGGCCGCCGTGAGCAGGCCGCCCAGCCAGTCGTCGGTGAGCGCGGCCAGCGCGGTGCGGCGGGCGTCACCGGTGGGACCGGGGGCGGCCAGCAGCCCGGCCCGGGCGGCGGCGTAGTCGGCGGGCGGGCCGGTCCCCTGGTGCCCGTCGTCGGGTGAGGGGGGAGGAGAGGTCTCGGCGGTCATACGGGTCCCCGTCCGTCGTCCTGGGCTGATGCGCCGTCAGCGGACCGGCGACCACCGGGTGGTCGCGGGCCCGCCCGCGGGTTGATCGAGCTGAATGCTAGAGGGCGTCGGGGCCGCGCTCGCCGGTGCGGACCCGGACGGCCGTGTCGACCGGGACGCTCCAGACCTTGCCGTCGCCGATCTTTCCGGTCCGGGCGGCCTTCACCAGGACGTCGATCAGCTGATCGGCGTCCTCGTCCTCGACCAGCACCTCGATCCTGGCCTTGGGCACCAGGTCCACCTGGTACTCCGCGCCCCGGTAGACCTCGGTGTGGCCGCGCTGGCGGCCGTAGCCGCTGGCCTCGATGACGGTCAGGCCGTGCACTCCGAAGGCCTGCAGGGCGGCCTTCACGTCGTCCAGGCGGTGCGGCTTGATGACTGCGGTGATCAGCTTCACTGGGCATCGGCCCCGTTCTTCTCGGCGGCCTCGGCGACGGACTCGACCGCGGCGACCACGGCCGCGGCGGGGGCGGGAGCGGGAGCGGTCCTGGCCAGACCGGCGACCACGGCCGCGGCGGGCGCCGGGGCGGGGGAGGTCCGGAGCGGGTCGGCCACCACGACCGCGGCGGGAGCGGAGACAGCGACGGAGACCGGTACGGAGACGAAGGCGGTCCTGGCCAGGCCGGCGCCCATCGCGCTGAAGTCGTAGGCGGATTCGGCGTGCTCGGCCTGGTCGATGCCGGCGAGCTCGACCTCGTCGGCGACCCGGAACCCGACCGTGCGGTCGATCGCCTTGGCGAGCAGCCAGGAGAGCACGAAGGAGTACCCGCCGACCACCGCCACGCCCATCGCCTGCTTGCCGAGCTGTCCCGGGCCGCCGCCGTAGAACAGGCCCTTGGCGGTCTGGCCGACCGTGCCGGTGGCGAAGAGGCCGACCAGCAGCGAGCCGATCGCGCCGCCGACCGCGTGCACACCGACCACGTCGAGCGAGTCGTCGAAGCCGAAGCGGTACTTGAGGCTGATCGCGGCGGCGCAGACCGCACCCGCGACCAGACCGATCGCCACCGCGCCGAGCGGGCTGACCGAGCCGCAGGCGGGGGTGATGGCGACCAGGCCGGACACCGCGCCGGAGGCGGCGCCCAGCGTGGTGAACGCGCCGTGCCGCAGCTTCTCGTAGACCAGCCAGCCGAGCAGCGCGGCCGCCGTGGCGACCTGGGTGTTGACCAGCGCCATCGCGGCGACGCCGTTGGCGGCCAGCGCCGAACCGGCGTTGAAGCCGAACCAGCCGAACCAGAGCAGCCCGGAGCCGAGCATCACCAGCGGCAGGCTGTGCGGGCGCATCGGGTCCTTCCGGAAGCCGATCCGCCTGCCCAGCACCAGACAGAGGGCCAGACCCGCGACGCCCGCGTTGATGTGCACGGCGGTGCCGCCGGCGAAGTCGATCACGCCGTTGCGGTCGCCGAGCCAGCCGCCCTTGCCGCCGTCGAAGAAGAACACCCAGTGCGCGACCGGGAAGTAGACCACGGTCACCCAGAGCGCGATGAACAGGCCCCAGGCGGCGAATCTGGCGCGGTCCGCGACGGCGCCGCTGATCAGGGCCGGGGTGATGATCGCGAACATCAGCTGGAAGGCGGAGAACGCGGTGACGGGGATCGTCCCGGTGAGGTCGTTCAGGCCGATGCCGTGCAGGCCGAGGAAGTCCAGGTTGCCGATCAGGCCGGCACCCGCGTCGGGGCCGAAGCTGAGCGAGTACCCGTAGAGGACCCAGAGCACGCTGACGATGCCGAGCGAGAGAAAGCTCATCGCCAGCATGTTGAGCGTGCTCTTGGCCCTGACCATGCCTCCGTAGAAGAAGGCCAGGCCCGGGGTCATCAACATGACCAGGGCCGCACTGATGAGCACGAAGGCGGTGTCGCCCGCGCTGAAGCCGTCCGGCATCGGCGTCTCCTCATGGTGGAAGCCGCTCCACACCCGGGTTACCCGTGTACCCGGGGTGTCGGCGATGAGATGGAGCGTGCCGAAGGCCGGTTTCAGCCGGTGCGGCCCGTTGTTTCGCGGCCGTGACGACGGCGACGCGGGGGTTACGCCTGCGTGAACCGCGGCCGCGCCGGGCCTCCGGACCGGCTATCGTGCCGCGCGCGGCGGGCCCGGGCGGTGCGGCGCGCCGGGCGCCGGGCGCCCGTGCGCCATGTGCCGGACATACCGCCGGAGCCGCCGGACATGCCGCCGACCGTGACGGCGGCGGCCGTCACGGTCGGCGGGGCGGGCGGGGCCTCGACGGAGGCCCGTGGGGGGGTGGCCCGGCGCGGGTCAGACCACCGAGACGTACTCCGGAATGTCCTGGACCACCCGCTCCTTGAGCCGGCTGACCGCGTCCACGCCCCTGAACCGGGAGGCGGCGGCCTCGGTGGTCTTGCGCACCCGGGAGTTGAGCCGCTCCGAGCGCACCTTGGTGGCGATGTCCACCGCCTGCTCGGCCATCGCCGCGGCCTGCTCCGGCTCCTTCTGCAGCAGGTGCACGCTGGCCATGCCGATCAGGTTGAAGGCGTACGAGCGGACGTGGTCACCGTCCTGGCGGAAGAGGTCCACCGCGCGCTCCATCACCGGGGCGGACATCGAGGCGTACAGCTCGGCCTGGTCGGAGTGGTAGGCGAGGTCGCGGAAGGAGTGCGCGTTCTCGGCGTTCAGCTCGGCGGGCGAGAAGAACTTCAGCCAGTCCGGGTCGCCGTCGCCCTCGCGGATGTCGGTGAAGGTGTCCTCGGCCAGCCGGACGGCCCGGGCGCAGCGGTTCACCTCGCCGATGGTGGCGTAGGCGCGCGCCTCCATCGCGTACAGCAGCGACTGCTGGCGCGGGGTGGCGGTGTCGCGGCTGCCGTACTGGGCGAGGTGGATCAGCTCCAGGGCGTCCTCGCCGCGGTTGAGGTGGATCATCTGGCGGCTCATGTCGGTGAGGATGAGCGCGCCGAACGGGCGGTCGCCGGCCTCCTTGGCGGCGTGCAGCGCCAGCACGTAGTACTTCTGCGCGCTGGGGTGCATCCCGACGTCGTACGACATCCAGCCGGCCAGGTGGGCCAGTTCGGCGGTGAGCCGGAACAGCCGCTTGGTGGTCTGCTCGGGGTACGTCTCCTGGAGCAGGTCGGTGACCTCGTGGAGCTGGCCGACGACGGCCTTGCGGCGCAGCCCGCCGCCGTTCTGGGCGTCCCACTGGCGGAACATGACGGTGGTCTGTTCCAGCAGTTCCAGCTCGGGCTCGGAGAGCCGGCCGGTGAACGGCTCGCCGCCGTTGGCCGCGGTGAGGATCGGGGTGGGCACGCCGCTCGGGCCCGGGGCGAGCCAGCGCTGCATGGGCTCGATCAGCGCGGCACCGGCGGTCAGGGCGAGCGAGGTGCCCAGGAAACCCCGCCGGTTGAGCATCAGGTCGCTGCGGGAGTAGTCGCTGATCAGCTGAACGGTCTGGGGCGCGCTCCACGGCAGGTCGACGCCGCCGCCCACGGTGGAGACCGGGATGGCGGCGCGCAGGCCGAGGTCCTCGATGGAGACCACCGAGCCGAAACGCTCGGAGAACAGTTCCGACATGATCTTTGGGATAGGTTCTCGGGGCTGCTCACCGTCGAGCCAGCGGCGCACCCGCGAGGTGTCCGTGGACACATGGTGGGCACCGATCTGACGGGCCCTGCGGTTGACCTGGCGGGCCAACTCGCCCTTGGACCAGCCGCTGCGGCCGAACCACGTGGTCAGCTTCTCATTGGGTTGCTTCTCTGCCATGGGAATGTCCCCATCCCGCCCGGCCCCTGCTGAGGGGCCCCCGATCGTGTCCGCCCGACGGTTGCGGGCTCTTGCCAGACGTGCCGTATCCGAGGTTGCTGCCGTATCAGTTGTCGTACTGGTGCGCCATCGCCACGGACGGTTCGTCAGTTCTCCCAACTCCCGTCCGTAGATGGCCCGGAGCGGACTCCCCGACGATGTCCGTGTGCTGAACGTAATGCCCCGCCGGCTGCCCGAGGGAGCGGCCCTGGCGAAACGCCACCTTTCGCCACCCCCAGGAGTGAACCGAAGCCAGGCCCCGCACGCTTCACTGGAGAGGTCCGACCGTCCGGCATATGCAGGCCGCCAAGTCCGCCCCGGCACACCCCGAAATCATCGCAACCCACAACAACCACAGGCGAGTTTGACACCCGACTCCTCGCCGGCCGCCCCACCCTCCCGACGATCGGGCATCGACACCGCCGGCCACAAGGCGGCGCCCGAGGCACACCGTCGCAACAGGCGCACGCCACGCGCTGCGCGCCGCTACCGCACCACGCACGACGCAACCATCACGCAACACACAGTCACCATCCCGTAACCATCGGCTACCTGAATCTGTTGGGGGAGGCATGGACAACCTGTTCGGCGAACTTCGGCTGGGACACCTGCGGCTGACACAGCTGGGCGCGCGCCGCCGCACCCGCGTCACCGCGTCCCGGGCCGCCGCGGAGTACACCGGCCGCTGGGGCTGGGCGGTCGCCGTCGGCGGCCCGGCCGGCTCCGGCAGCGCCCCGGCCCGCTGCCAGTGCGGCACCCCCCGCTGCGGCGCGCCCGGTCTGCACCCCGGGTCCGGCCGTCGGCCCGCCGGGCGGCCCGACGCGGACGACTCGGTCCTGTTCCCCACCGGCCGGGCCTTCGACGTCCTGGACGTCCCCGAGCAGGCCGGCCTCCAGGCCCTGGTCCGGCTGGAGCGGATGGGCACCCAGATCGGCCCGGTGCTCGCCACCCCCACCGGCCGGCTCCAGTTCCTGGTCGCGGCCGGCACCGCCCGCCGGCTGCCCGACCTGCTGTACCGGATGGGATGGGACGACGCCGCCCTGGACCTCACCTGCCACGGCGAGGGCGGCTATGTCGCCGCGCCGCCCACCGTGCTCCGCGGCCTCGGCCCGGTGCGCTGGCTGCGCCGGCCCACCCGCGACAACGCCGGCTGCCCGCCCGAGGCCCGGCTGCTGCTCGGCACGCTCGCCTACGCCTGTCACCGCAGCCGCGAGCGCACCGCCGAACCCGCCTGGCTCGCCTCCTGACCGGGCGCCGGGCGCTCCGCTCCCCCGGGCGCCCGGACCGCGCCGAGGACGTCCGGACGGGCTCGCCCTGGTCCGGACAACGCCGAAGGGCCCGCCCCTCGCGGAGCGGACCCTTCTTCACCGAGACGGGGGTCAGTCCCCGATCAGCGCGTCGACGAACGCGCCCGGCTCGAACGGCGCCAGGTCGTCGGCGCCCTCGCCGAGACCGATCAGCTTGACCGGGACGCCCAGCTCCCGCTGCACGGCGACCACGATGCCGCCCTTGGCCGTGCCGTCCAGCTTGGTCAGCACGATGCCGGTGATGTCGACCACCTCGGCGAAGACCCGGGCCTGGATCAGGCCGTTCTGACCGGTGGTGGCGTCCAGCACCAGCAGCACCTCGTCCACCGGGCCGTGCTTCTCGACCACCCGCTTGACCTTGCCCAGCTCGTCCATCAGGCCGGTCTTGGTGTGCAGTCGGCCGGCGGTGTCCACCAGCACGGTGTCGGCGCCCTCGGCGATGCCCTCCTTGACCGCGTCGAACGCGATCGAGGCCGGGTCACCGCCCTCCGGGCCGCGTACGGTCCGCGCGCCGACCCGCTCGCCCCAGGTCTGCAGCTGGTCGGCGGCGGCGGCCCGGAAGGTGTCGGCGGCGCCGAGCACCACCTTGCGGCCGTCGGCGACCAGGACCCGGGCCAGCTTGCCGGTGGTGGTGGTCTTGCCGACGCCGTTGACGCCGACCACCAGGACCACGGCCGGGCCCTCCGCGTGCCTGGTGGAGTGCACGGTGCGGTCGGCTTCGGTGCCGATCAGCTCGACCAGTTCCTCGCGCAGCAGGCCGCGCAGGTCTTCCGGGGTACGGGTGCCGAGCACCTTCACCCGGGTGCGGAGCCGATCGACCAGCTCCTGGGTGGGGGCGACGCCGACGTCGGCGGTCAGCAGGGTCTCCTCGATCTCCTCCCAGGTGTCCTCGTCCAGGCGCTCACGCGAGAGCAGCGTGAGCAGGCCCTTGCCGAGCGAGTTCTGCGAGCGGGAGAGCCGGGAGCGCAGCCGGACGAGTCGGCCTGCGGTGGGCTCGGGGACTTCGAGGGCCGGAGCCTCCTCGGCCTCGGCCGGCGCGGGGACGGCCTCGGCCTCGGGGAGCTCCACCTCCTCGACGGTGCGTCTGGGCTCCTCGGTCGGCGGCGCGGACTCGTCGCCGACCTGGGGCTCCTGCGGGGTCGGGGGCGCCGTGATGACCGGCGCCGGCGACTTCGGGGGCAGCTGCTGGCGTCGTCTGCCGGAAACGACGAGGCCGGCGATCGCGCCGATGGCGACCACGGCGATGACTACGGCAAGGATCACGTATTCCATAACCCCCCCAGTATCCGTGACCGGGACCCGGGCGGACCGCAGGCGGCGTAGGGCCAGTCGTCGAACTGGCCCTAGACCGATGCGGGTCGGACCGTCTTCGGCCGCTCCCGGTGCTCTCCCCCGGTCCGGCGGCCGGGAGGCGCCCCCTCGCGCAGGCGCTGGCTGATCACCTGGGAGATGCCGTCGCCCTTCATGGTCACGCCGTAGAGGGCGTCGGCGGACTCCATGGTCAGCTTCTGGTGGGTGATCACGATCAGCTGGGAGCTCTCCCTCAGCTCCTCCATGATCCCGATCAGCCGGCGCAGGTTGGTCTCGTCGAGCGCCGCCTCCACCTCGTCCATCACGTAGAACGGGCTGGGCCTGGCCTTGAAGATCGACACCAGCAGCGCCACCGCGGTGAGCGAGCGCTCGCCGCCGGAGAGCAGCGAGAGCCGCTTGACCTTCTTGCCCGGCGGACGGGCCTCCACCTCGACGCCCGTGGTCAGCATGGAGTCCGGGTCGGTCAGTACCAGCCGCCCCTCCCCACCCGGGAAGAGCCGGGAGAACACGCCCTCGAACTGGGCGGCGGTGTCGTGGTAGGCCGAGGTGAACAGCTGCTCGACCCGCTCGTCCACGTCCTTGACGATGTCCAGCAGGTCGCGCCGGCCGCGCTTGAGGTCGTCCAGCTGTTCGCCGAGGAAGCGGTGCCGCTCCTCCAGCGCCGCGTACTCCTCCAGCGCGAGCGGGTTCACCTTGCCGAGCTGCTGGTACGCCTTCTCGGCCGCCTTCAGCCGCTTCTCCTGCTCGGCCCGGACGAACGGGCGCGGCTCGCCCTGCTCCTGACCCTCCGCCGCGCTGCCGTCGGCGTCCGGCGCCGCGGGCGTCGGCGGGACGAGCTGCTCAGGGCCGTAGGAGGCGAGCAGTTCGTCGCCCCCGATGCCGAACTCCTCCAGCGCCCGGGTCTCCACCTGTTCGATCCGCAGCCGCTTCTCCGCTCGCAGCACCTCGTCCCGGTGCCCGGCGTCGACCAGCTTGTCCAGCTCGGCCTTGAGCCCGCGCCCGTGCTCGCGGTGGTCCCGCAGCTCCGTCTCCCGTTCGGCGCGCGCCTGCTCGGCGGCCGCCCGCTCGGTGTCCGCGCGGGCCAGCGACACCTCCACGCAGGCCAGCAGCTGCCGGGCGCCCGCCGCGACGGCGTTCGCCACCCCGGCGTCGTGCTCGGCGCGCCGGCGGCGCTCGGCGGCCCGGGCGCGCGCCTCGCGCTCGGCCCGGGCGGCCCGGTCCAGCTGGTCCGCCCGGCCGGTGAGGGCGCGGACCCGCTCCTCGTGGGTGCGTACCGCGAGTCGGGCCTCCAGTTCGGTCTGCCGGGCCCGGGCGGCGGCGTCGGCCAGCCGCTGCTGCTCGGTGGTGTCCGGCTCGTCATCCCCCGCGTCCGCCGACTCCTCGGCCGCCGCGAGCCGTTCGGCCAGTTCCTCGGCACCGGCCAGCAGCTGCGCCAGGCCGTCCTCGGCCCGGGCGGCGGCGGCCGCCAGCCGTTCGGCCTCGCCGGCGGCGGCGCGGGCCTGCCCGCCGAGCCGGCCGAGCGCGCCCGCCACCTCGGCCCGGTCCTTCCCGGCCTGCCGCCGCCGGGCCGCCAGCCGCTCCAGTTCAGCGGCCGACTCCCTTCGCAGCTCCGTGAGTTGATCCAGCCGCTCGGCGGACTCCGCGCACTGGACGGCAAGTTCGGCGATCGCCCGGGCGGTCTCGTCCACCGCGGCCTGGGTCTCCAGCAGACTGGGCGCACCACCGGATCCGCCGTGCGCGAACCCCGCGCCGAGCCGGTCGCCGTCGACCGTGACGGCGGTCAACCCAGGCCGCTCGTGGATCAGTTGCAGCGCCTCGTCGAGCGAGCCGACCAGCACGGTCCGGTCCAGCAGGGCACGCGCGGCCGACCGCAACCCCGGCAGGCCGTCGACCAGTTCGGCGGCCCAGCGGGCACCTGCGGGCAACTCCCCCACGACGTGGTCGGGTTCGGCGGCTCCGGCGATCAGCAGGGCGGCCCGCCCGGAGTCCTCCTCGCGCAGCAGGCGCAGCGCCTCGGCGGCCGTAGCGGGCGAGTCGGCGGCCACCGCGTCCGCGGCCACGCCGAGCGCGGCCGCGACGGCCGCCTCGGCGCCGGGTTCGATCCGCAGCAGCGCGGCCGCCGGGCCCAGCAGACCGGTCAGCCGGTCACCGGCCGCGAGCAGGGCTCCGCTGCCGTCCTTGCGGCGCAGCCCCAGGGCGAGCGTCTCGTGCCGCGCGGTGAGCCCGGCCCGCTCGCGTTCGGCCGCGCCGACCGCCTCGCGGGCGGCGGTGAGGTCGCCCTCGACCCGGGCGAGCCGTTCCCGGGCGGCCTCGTGCGCGGCGTCGGCCTGGTCGTCGTCCACCGCCAGCGCGTCGACCTGCTCGCGCAGTTCCTCGTACTCGCGCTGGGCGGCCCCGGCCCGCAGCAGCGCGTCGTCCCGGGCCTCGGTGAGCCGGCCGATCTCGGCCTCGGCCGCCGCCGCCTTGGACCGCGCGGCCGCCGACTGCCCCTGCAGCCGGGCCAGGCCCTCCCGGCGGTCCGCGATGGCCCGGGCGACGCCCTTCAGCCGGCGTTCCTCCTCGGCCAGCGCGCGTTCCAGCGCTCCCCTGGTCTCGACCGCCTCGGCCAGCGCGTACTGGGCCTCCGCCAGCGCCTCGGCCAGTTCGGCCTCCTCCTCCCGGACGCGCCCCGCCTCCCGCTCCAGTTCCTCCGGGTCGCGCCCGCGCCGCTCCTCGGCCTGCCCGCCGGCGGCCGCGTGCCGGGCCCTGGCCTCGGCCAGTCCGAGGGTGCCGCGGGTGCGTTCGGCGAGGGCGGAGAGCCGGTACCAGGTCTGCCGGGCCGTCTCCAGGCTCGGGCCGAGCTGCTGGATCTGGGCTTCCAGTACGGCTTCGCGCCGCACCGCGTGGGCGAGTTCCCGCTCGACGGTGGAGCGGCGCAGGGTGAGCGCCTGTTCGTCGGCGGTCTCCGCCTCGACGGCCCGGCGCAGGGTGAGCAGGTCGTCGGCGAGCAGCCGCAGCCGGGCGTCGCGCAGATCGGCCTGGATGCCCGCGGCCCGGCGGGCGATCCTGGCCTGTCGGCCGAGCGGGCCGAGCTGGCGGCGCAGTTCGGCCACCAGGTCCTGGACCCGGTTGAGGTTGACCTGCATCGCGTCCAGTTTCCGCAGCGCCTTCTCCTTGCGCTTGCGGTGCTTGAGGACGCCGGCGGCCTCCTCGATGAAGGCCCGGCGCCCCATCGGGTCGGCGTGCAGTACGGAGTCCAGCTGGCCCTGGCCGACGATGACGTGCATCTCGCGGCCGATACCGGAGTCGGAGAGCAGTTCCTGGATGTCGAGCAGCCGGCAGGTGGTGCCGTTGAGCGCGTACTCGCTGCCACCGTTGCGGAACATCGTCCGGGTGATGGTCACCTCGGCGTAGTCGATCGGCAGCGCGCCGTCGGAGTTGTCGATGGTGAGACTGACCTCGGCGCGGCCGAGCGGGGCGCGCCCGCTGGTCCCGGCGAAGATGACGTCCTCCATCTTGCCGCCGCGCAGCGACTTGGCGCCCTGCTCCCCCATCACCCAGGACAGGGCGTCGACGACGTTCGACTTGCCGGAGCCGTTGGGGCCGACCACGCAGGTGATCCCGGGCTCGAAGCGCAGGGTGGTGGCGGAGGCGAAGGATTTGAACCCGCGCAGCGTCAGACTCTTCAGGTGCACGCGCCGGTCTCCTCATCGCTCGCCCGGGCCCCCAGCGGCGACTGTATCCGGCCGGACCCGCCGGTTCCGTGCGCGGACACGACGCGGACACGACGAAGGGACGCCACTCAGGGCGTCCCTTGCAAGCTGCGTCCCTTTCGGGGCGGCTCGGTGCACAGCGGCGTCGATCTGTGAGGACCGGGCGGGACTCAGGTGAGAGCCGGCTCCCGCTGATCCAGATCGATGCTGTTGAGCAGCGAGTGCTCGTCAGCGACAGCGGTGAGAGCGTCGTTCTCGGCCTGCATCCGAAGAAGCTCGGATTCAAGGTCCTGGACGCGCTGCTGAAGCCGTCGCATCTCGGAAAGCATTCGCGGGTCGGGGCCGCCGACGTACCCGAGAAGCGCCTTTGCCATGATGAATGGTCCTCCACGCTGAGTGACCGAACCGGAACGGTACTGGTCTAGGGGGAAGGGTGACGCACGCGCGGCGCTCCACCGGCAGTGCTGGCTGGGCACTGCGGCACACGCACCGTGAGCTGGGCTCACCGGGGCGTGCACCTACCGGGAAAACGCGGTCGTGTGCGCGGGTTTCCAGCGTCTCACCAAAGACTGTACGGGTCAACACGATCACCGCACGCTACCGCGCCCCTGTCACCTGCATGGCGGTGCTGTCACGCCAGACGGTCTCGGGCCGGTCCACCGCGTACTCGTGGATCATCGTTCGCTGCGGAGTCAACCACGAGTCTGCCCGGATGGCAACCGCATGACACCGAAGGTGGTCGGTTGTTTCGGGCGGCCCGGTGGGAGGCCCGGCCCAACCGCCCTGCCCGGCGGCCGGTTCGGCGGTCCGCTCAGCGGATCTCGAAGCCCTCATAGCCGCTGCCGACGGCGGTCCAGATCTCGGTGACCCCGGTGACGGCGCCGGGGGTGTCGGGGCCGCGGAGCAGGGCAAGCAGTTCCTCGCAGTCGACGGCCGCCCCTTCGGCCACCACCTGGACCCGGCCGTCGCCGAGGTTGCTCGCATAGCCGGTCAGGCCGATCTCCAGCGCCCGCGCCCTGGTCCACCAGCGGAAGCCGACCTGCTGGACCTTGCCCCGCACCCAGGCGGTCGCCCGGACCGGTTCATCGCTGTGCGCGTCACGACCGTGCATGCCCCAGACCCTATCCGGCGCCCTCGCGGCCTGCCCGGTCAGGGCTCCACGGGCCCTTCCACCGTCCAGCCCGGGCTGTGGATCTCCATCTCCAGCTCGCCCCGCCGCCCCTCCTCGCCGCAGGTGCGGCAGACCCAGGCCGGGTCGTAGGGGTGCGGCTCGTGCCCTTCGGGGGCGTGCTCGAAGATCACGGGCGGCTCGGGGGCGAGCCAGCGGTCGCCCCAGCCGAGCAGCGCCTGGGTGAGCGGCGCGAGGTCCCGGCCCGCCTCGGTGAGGTGGTACTCGTAGCGCGGCGGCCGCTCGCTGTAGGCGCGGCGCTCCACCACGCCCGCCTCCTCCAGGGCGCGCAGCCGCGCGGTCAGCCGGTCGCGCGGGGCGCCGGTGTTACGGGCGATCCGGTCGAAGCGGTGGTTGCCGTAGAACAGTTCGCGGACGGCGAGCAGCGCCCACTTCTCACCGACGACCTGGAGGGCGGCGGCGATCGAGCAGGGCCGGCCGGGGAGGGCCGAAGGAGTACGGGAGGTCACCCGGCCAGCCTGCCACACCGGGTTGTGTTCTCAAACTCAATCGGCCGGCGCTCCCGGCCGGCCTCCGGCAGCACGACGGCCCCGCCGTCACCGGCGGGGCCGTCCGTGGTCGACCGGGTGGCGGCTCAGAATCCTCCGCCGAAGTCCCCGCCCCCGCCGAAGTCCCCGCCGCCCCCGAAGTCCCCGCCGTCGAAACCGCCGCCGAAGTCCTCGGAGCTGAAGTCCGCACCGGAGTAGTCGCCGCCCTCGAAGGACGAGCCGGCGTCCATCATCGGCGCGGCCGCGTAGGCCGGGCCGCTCATCATCGAGCCGAGCATGGTGCCGACCAGCAGCCCGGGCAGCAGCCCGCCGCCGAAGCCGCCGAAGTAGCCGCCCGCCCACGGCGCGTACGCCGGGCCGGCGTTCCAGTACGGCTGCGGGCCGTGCTCGGTCGGGACGGTCCGGATGTCCGGGTCCTGTCCGGCGGCGAGCCGGGCCGCGTCCGCCTGGCAGACCGGGACGGTGCGCGCCGCGCCGCCGGCCGGGGCCCAGTCGGCGTCCCGCACGGACGGGCCGTGCCGGGGGTCGAAGAAGCACGGCGGACGGCGCTCCGGCAGCGGCCGCTTCTCCCGCCGGGCCGCCAGCGTGGCCAGCGAGAACCGGCCGTCCTCCAGCGCCTCGGTGACCGGCTTGACGTCCTCCGGCCCCTTCGCCTCGTCCATGCTCCGCTTGGCCCGCTCGTACGAGTCGAGGGCGTGCGCGTAGTCGGCGCGCTGGGTGTCGTCGGCGTCCGCCGCACCCGGGCTGAAGTCGAGCCGGTCCAGCTCCTCGCCGAAGGCGGTGATGTCCTCGTCCACCACCTGGCGCAGCTGGGCCAGGTCGGCCAGGCGCTGCTCCTCCTTGCGTCGCTTGGCCCGGCGGAAGAGCAGGAACACCCCGGTGCCGGCCAGCGCCAGCAGGGCCAGCGGGACGACGATCGCGGCGGTCGAAACGCCGCCGCTGCCGCTGTCGCCGTTCACGCCGTGGCCCTTGACCTGCGGGGCGGCGGTGTCGACGAAGTCGTTGAGGACGGCCTCGATGTCGCCCGGGTGGGAACGGAAGGACGCGCCCGCGATCCGCTCCGCGTTCACGCTCGGCAGCGCGGACTTGTCGGAGCGGGCCTTGAACTGGTCGCCGCTCCAGATGCCGTAGGTGCCGGTGATGCCGGTCTTGGTCCGCAGGTCGGTGAAGACCGTCGTGGCGCCGTACGGATCGGCGGCCGGAACCACCGCGATGAAGATCGGCTTGTCGGCCTTGCGGATCTTCGCGGTCAGGGCGTCGGCCTGGCTCTGGCCGAACCGGCTTTCCATCGCCGGGTCGACGTACACCCGGCCCTGCTTGAGAGCGGCGGCGGCATCGTCCAGCCCGCCGGCCGCCGAGGCGGTCGGCGCCAGCAGGAGCAACAGCCCGAGCACCGCCGCCACGAGGGCCAGCGGCCCGGCGCCCCGGGAACGTCGTCGAGCAAGGGTTCTCATGCCTTGACGCTACCCCGGCCGGCCTCCCGGCACGGCATACCCTTCGCGTACGGGGACCGCCGCGCACCCCCATCGTCCGCCGGGGGCGGCGCCCTCCTCCGGGATGATGTTCCCCCCGGCCGCCCCTGAGCCTGCCCGGGGGCGGGAACCCGGGCCCCGGCCCGGTCGTACGTCCCGGCGGGCCCACCGTGGTCACACCCGTCCTGACGCTACCCCGGCACCAGGCATAGTGGTGCCGGACCACCTGTCCCATGACCTTCTCTTGACCACTTCTCTCGATCGGAGCACTCGGTGTTCATCGGCCTCGTCACCGCCGTGGCGGCCTCCGCCTGTTACGGCACCGGCTCGGTCCTGCAGGCCGTCGGATCACGTCGCTCCGCCCGGGAGGAGGCCGCCCGGGGCTCCGCGGCCGGGGTCACCGAGCACGGCGGGCCCAGCCTCTCCTCGACCGCGAAGGCTGCGGTCACCTGGGAGTTCATCGTCGGCACCGTGCTCGACCTGATCGGTTTCGGGCTCGGGGCGCTGGCCGCCCGGCTGCTGCCGCTGTTCCTCTCGCAGACCATCATCAGCGCCAACCTGGTGATCACCGCAGTGCTGAGCATCAAGCTGCTCGGGATACGGCTGAAGCAGCTGGAGTGGGCGTCGATCGGCGTGCTCTGCTCGGCGCTGGTGCTGCTGGCCGTCTCGGCCGGCCCGGAGGGCGGCCACCACGCGTCGATGGCCTTCCACTGGGGGCTGCTGGCGATCACCACCGTGCTGCTGGCCGGCGGCGGACTGCTGGTGCGGCGGATGGGCGCCAACGGCGCGATCGTCGCCGGTCTGCTCTCCGGCCTCGGCTTCGGCGCCCTCGGCGTCGGCGTGCGCATCCTCAACGGCGTCGACCCGTTCGAGCTCGGCAGGCTGCTCTCCGACCCGGCCCTGTACGCGATCCTGGTCGGCGGCCTCGGCGGGATGTACGTGCACACCGTCGCGCTGCAGATCGGCTCGGTGAACGGCGCGACCGCCGCCCTGGTGGTCGGCGAGACCGTCCTGCCCGGCGCGGTCGGCGTCCTGTGGCTCGGCGACTCCTCCAAGGCCGGCCTCGGCTGGCTCGGCGTCCTCGGCTTCCTGCTCGCCGTGGTCTCCGCCGTCGGCGTCGCCTACTTCGGCCAGGACACCCACGGCGCCCTCGGCGACACCGCCGCCGAGCCCGAACTCACCAAGCACTGACGGCTCGGAGCGCCCTTCAGCCCCCGCTGCGGGCCCGTGGCACGCGCTGGCAGCGGGGGCAGAAGTAGCTGGACCGGTTCATCCAGGCCGCGCGGCGGATCGGGGTGCCGCAACGGCGGCAGGGCTCGTGCTCACGGCCGTAGGCGTCGAGGTCGCGGGAGAAGTAGCCGCTCTCGCCGTTCACGTTGACGTAGAGGCTGTCGAAGCTGGTGCCGCCGACGGCGAGGGCGGCGGTCATCACGTCCCGGGCGTGCGCCAGCAGTACGGCGGCCTGGGGGCGGGTGAGCGAGCCGGTCGGGCGGTCGTAGTGCAGCCGGGAGCGCCAGAGCGCCTCGTCGGCGTAGATGTTGCCGACGCCGCTGATCAGGGTCTGGTCCAGCAGGGCCCGCTTGACCGTGGTGCGCCTGGCGCGCAGCGCGGCCACGAAGGCGGCGTCGTCGAAGCGCGGGTCGAGCGGGTCGCGGGCGATGTGCGCGAGGGAGACCGGGGTCCCCTCCGGGTCGCCGTCCTCGGCCTCCTCCACCGCGAGACCGCCGAAGGTCCGCTGGTCGACGAAGCGCAGTTCGCGCCCGCCGTCGGTGAACCGCAGCCGCACCCGCAGATGCGTCTCGTCGGGCACCGCCGGGTCCTGGACGAGCAGTTGGCCGCTCATCCCGAGGTGGCCGAGCAGTGAGAATCCGGTTCCGGCACCGGAGAGCGGTACCCAGAGGTACTTGCCGCGCCGCTGCGCGCTGCCGAGCGTGGTGCCGGTCAGCCGGGCGGCGAAGTCGGCCGGCCCGGCGGGCTGGCGGCGCACCGCGCGCGGGTGCAGCACCTGGACGCCGGCGACGGTCCGGCCTGCGACCCAGTTCGCCAGCCCTCGGCGGACGACCTCTACCTCGGGGAGTTCGGGCACGTGAACTGGCCTCCTGCGACGGGGATCTGCAGGAGGAAGGCTACTGCGAACTCAGGCGCCACCGGGCAGGCGGTTGGCGTACTTCTCCTTGATCGCCCGCCAGGCGCTCTCCGCGGCCTTCTGCTCGGCTTCCTTCTTCGAGCGGCCGACACCGGTGCCGAAGTCCTCGCCGGCCACCCGGGCAGCGGCGGTGAAGGTCTTCTCGTGGTCCGGACCGGACTCCGCGACCACGTACTCCGGGACTCCGATACCCGCCGAGGCGGTGAGTTCCTGAAGGCTGGTCTTCCAGTCCAGGCCGGCCCCCAGCTGAGAGGACTCCTCGATCAGCGGGTCGAACAGCCGGTGGACGAACTCGGTGGCCGCGTCCAGGCCCTGGTCCAGGTAGACGGCGCCGATCACGGCCTCGACGGTGTCGGCGAGGATCGACGACTTGTCGCGACCGCCGGTGCCCTCCTCGCCCTTGCCGAGCCGGATGAAGACGCCGAGGTCCAGACCCCGGCCGACGTCCGCGAGCGCGCGGGAGTTCACCACCGCGGCGCGCAGCTTGGCGAGCGTGCCCTCGGGGACGTCCGGGTGGACGCGGTAGAGGGTGTCGGTCACCACCAGGCCCAGCACCGAGTCGCCGAGGAACTCCAGGCGCTCGTTGGTGGGCAGCCCACCGTTCTCGTACGCGTACGAGCGGTGGGTCAGGGCACGTACCAGAAGGGCGCGCTCAAGTGTGTACCCGAGGCGCCCTTCCAGGACGTCGTATTCGGTCGAAGCCGGCCCGCCGGCCTTTCCGCCGCCCGAAGGACCCTTCGGGGCGATGGCCGCCTTGCGGGAGGGATTACCGTCCGACATCGATCCGTGCACCCCGCCGATCAGACCGAGAGGACCTGGCGGCGGTTGTACGTGCCGCAGCTCGGGCACGCGATGTGGCCGAGCTTCGGCTCGTGGCAGCGGTCGCACGCCACGAGGGCCGGAACGACGGCCTTCCAGTTGGAACGGCGGTGGCGCGTGTTGCTGCGCGACATCTTCCGCTTCGGAACAGCCACGGCTACTTCTCCTGGTTCTCGGCGGCACCCTCACGGGTGTCGCTGTTCTTGATCCCGTCACCCTCGTCGCCGGGGGCGGCGGAGAGTCCCTGCAGAGCCGCCCACCGGGGGTCGGCGGCCTCGTGGTGGTGCGCCGGGTCGTCGCTCAGGCGCGCTCCGCATTCGGAGCACAGGCCCAGGCAGTCGTCCTGGCACACCGGCTGCAGCGGCAGTGCGAGCACCACCGCGTCACGCAGCACCGGCTGGAGGTCGAAGAAGTCGCCCTCCAGACGGTAAGTCTCTTCGTCCGAGTCCTCGTCGAGGTCCTCGGCCCCGGCGGTCCGGGCGCGGTGGCGCTCGTCGGACTCCGGGTAGTAGTACAGCTCCTGGAAGTCCACCTCGAGGTCGTCCTCGACCGGCTCCAGGCACCGTGCGCACTCGCCCTCGACCCGGGCCTCGGCGGTGCCGGTCACCAGCACACCCTCGACCACGGACTCCAGGCGGAGCTCCAGCCGGATCTCGCTCTTCTCCGGGACGCCGATCACATCGATGATCCCGAGGCCCTCGGGGGCCTCCAGGGTGCGGGACACCTTGCGCAGCGAGCCCGGGCGACGTCCCAGCTCGTGCGTGTCGAACACGAGGGGGTCGCGGTGGTCGAGGCGGTTCAAGGTGTCCTGACTTCCTGAGGAGACTGAGGTGCGGCGCTGCTCATCGGATGATGCGCGGGCAGACCGACGGCCCGACACGGAGAGGCCGGAGTGGTCAGACTACCGGAGTCTCCCGTCAGGCCCAACTTCGGTCCCGGCCGGGCTCCCCGCCGGGGCCCTCGCCGGGCCCCCCGTGAGGCACCCGGCCGGGCGGCCGGGATCAGCGGCCGCCGAGCTCCCTGAGCCTGGTCATGTCGATCATGCTGGTGTCGAAGAAGCTGGTCTCGTCCAGCCCCTGCTGCTGCGGCGGGGCGGCCGGCGGCGGCGGGTAGCCGCCCCCGGCGGTCTGCTGGGGCTGCCCCCACGCGTCGTACTGCTGGGCGGCGAAGCCCTGCTGCTGGGGGTAGCCGTCCGTGCCGTCCGGCTGCGGGTTCCCCCAGGCGTCCTGCCGCCCGGCCGGGTAGCCCGGCTGCTGGGGCGGCTGGGGCGGCTGCTGCGGGTAGCCGTACTGGGCGCCGTAGGGGTCGCCCTGCACGGCCGGGTCGAAGCCGCCGCCGTAGACCTCGGCGTACTGCCCGCCCTGCTGCTGGGCGGCCGCGTACTGGTCCGCGCCGGGGGTCTGCCAGCCGGCCGCGGCCGGGGTCTGCTCGGGCCAGGTCTGCTGCTGCGGCACCTCTTCGCGGTACCAGGGGATCTCCTCGCCGTCGGCGTCGGCGGCGAAGCCCGCCGCGACCGCCTCGGCGCGGTTCTTGGCCTGCTGGGCCTGGTCGGCGGCGGCCAGGTAGGCGCCCAGCTCGTCGATCGGGGCCTTGCCGAGCAGCTTGTCGCGGCCCTTGCCGACGGCCGCCAGCGTCTTGCCGAGGACGGCCTCCAGGGTGGCGAGCTTCACATCGACGTACTCGTCGACCTCGGGGCTCGGGCTGATCCGCTGCTGCGGCCGGAACTCCTCGCCGTCGCTCTCGCCCTCGTACTCGGTCTCGAAGACACTGGCGTCGCCGCGCAGCTTGGTCCGGCCGCGGCCGACCGCGCCCAGCGTCTTGGTGAGCACGACCTCGAAGTTGGCGAGCTTGCTGTCCACGTAGTCGTCGGCCTCGCTGAGCTTGGCCTCGACCTCGGCCCGCGCCTCCGCGAGGATGCGGTCCGCCTCGGCCTGGGCCCGGCGGACCACCTCGGTGTCGGAGATCAGCGAACCGCGCTCGGCGTGCGCGCCCTGGATGATCCGCTCCGCCTCGGCCTGCGCCTCGGCCACCACCTGCTCGTGGTCCGCCATCACGGACTGCGCCTGGGCCAGTTCGGCGGGCAGGGCCGCCCGCAGGCCCTGGAGCAGACCGACCAGCTCGGCTCGGTTCACCACGCAGGAGGCCGACATCGGCATCGCGCGGGCGTTCTCGACGGCCGCGACGATCTCGTCGACTTTGTTCTGCACGTCCACGGGGCTTCGTCTTTCCGTGTGCCGCCGACGGTCCGGCGGAGGCAGGCCCAGCGCGGTGGACCTCACCGCAGGGCAGGAATACAGACTTTACGGCCACCGCCGCGCGAGGTCACAACGCCCGGACCGGACCGCCCGCCCGGACCGGGGACAACTCATGACGAACCGGCAGAAACGGACTCCGAGCGGACGGGCGGGCGAACGGACGGACGAGCGGAAAGCCCGCGCGTTACTGCGCGGCCCTGCGCTCCGCGATCCGGTCGACCAGCCGGCGGTGCACCGTCTCCGGCAGCAGGTGCGAGACGTCGCCCCCGTACGAGGCGACCTCCTTGACCAGGGTGGACGACAGGAAGCTGTACGTCGGCGAGGTCGGCACGAACAGCGTCTCGACGCCGCTGAGGCCGTGGTTCATCTGCGCCATCTGCAGCTCGTAGTCGAAGTCGCTGACGGCACGCAGGCCCTTGATGATCGCCGGGATGTCGCGCTCCCGGCAGAAGTCCACCAGCAGGCCGCTGTGCGACTCCACCACGATGTTCCCGTACTGGGCGGTGGTCTCCTCGATCAGGCCGATCCGCTCCTCGATGGTGAACATGCCCTGCTTGTTCCGGTTGATCAGGACCGCGACATGCACCACGTCGTACAGCTTCGAGGCCCGCTCGATGATGTCGAGATGACCGTTGGTGATCGGGTCGAACGATCCGGGACAGACGGCGCGACGCATGGCGTGGGTGCTCCCTCATCGGGTGACGGCTGCTGCGGGCCTCGGCCCGTTACGAGTGTTGGCGAGCCTCGGCGGCGGCGCGACCGTACCAGAGCGTGCCCTCGCCGTAACGGCGCGAGCGCACCCCCTCGAAGCCCTCCGGCCAGCCGAACCCGCCACCGCGGGTGCTGCGCTCCACGGTGACGAGTGCGCCGTCCGCGAGCCAGTCCCCGGCCAGGAGTGTGATCAGCATCTCGCGCACCTCGTTGTCGGTGACGACGTACGGCGGGTCGAGAAAGACCAGGTCATACGGGACCTCCGGGGCCGGCCCCACGATCACCTTCTCGGCCCGGGCGGCCCGCACCTCGGCCCCCGGGAGGTTGACGATCCGGACGTTCTCCCGGATCACCCGGGCCGCCTGGCCGTCCGCCTCGACCAGCAGCACGTGCTCGGCGCCGCGCGACAGCGCCTCCAGACCGACCGCGCCCGATCCGCCGAACAGGTCGAGCATCCGGACCCCGTGCAGGGTCCCGCGCAGCGACTCCAGGGTGGAGAACATCGCCTCGCGGGCCTTGTCGGAGGTCGGGCGGGTGCCCCGGCCGGGCGGTACGGCCAGCCGACGGCCGCCGGCCGCCCCGGCGATGACGCGGGTCATGGTGGTGGGAGGTCCTTTCGTCGCTGCCCACCACGCTATCCCCTGCTCCGCGCTCGGCTCGCCTCCGGGGCGCTGGTGCCCGGTACCGCCGCCCTCCCTCCCGCGCCCCTTCGGCTCGCTCGCGTCGTCGGCCCCTCGGCTCAGCCCGGTCCGGGGGGAGGGGCCGGGTGCTCAGCTTGCGTCGGGGACCGCGGTCTGGGCCGGAACGGCCGCGCCGAGCAGTGTCGGCGAGGCGTAGCGGGACCAGGAGAGGCAGCCGTCGGGCGGGCAGAACTCGGGGCGGCGCGGGTCGTGGCCGAGCTCGCGCAGCTTGGTGCGGACGGAGTCGGGCGTGCGGCCGAAGCGGGCGGCGATCCGGGCGATGGTCTCGCTGTCGTGGAACCGCCGGACCAGCTCCTCCTCGTGCTGCGGCACCCAGGGGGCGCCATGGCCGGGGTAGAGCTCGCGCAGCACGTCACGGTCGGGGATGGGCTCGGAGACATCGGCGACGATCGCCAGCGCCCGCAGCGCGCGGTTGAGCGCGATCCGCAGCGAGGCGACGTCCTCGACCGGCAGGCGGAGCCGGCCCGAGGCGAGCGGCGATGCCGCCGCCCCCTCCCGCCAGCCGGTCAGGGTGAGGGTGACCTCGCGGTCGTCGTCGCTGGCGAGTTCGATCCGGAAGACCTTGTCGCCCAGCGGGAGCTCGTTGAGATGACGGAATGCCATGGCATGACCCCCAAATGTCGCGCCAGGTACGCACGTTGGGAGTGCGCCCTGAACAACTCCATTCTCTCCCGGGGGTCTGACAATCGACCCTGGACGAACGCGCTCAGCCCTTCTCCATGTAGGCCGCGCGGTCCTCGTCGATCAGGCTCTCCAGCGCGGTGCGCAGATCCGGATGGGCGGCCAGCCCGGGATCCTCGGCGACCAGCCGGGTGGCCTCGGTGCGGGCCGTCACGATGACGTCCTCGTCCTCCAGCACGGAGAGCACCTTGAGCGACGACTTCACCCCGGACTGCGCCTGGCCCAGCACATCGCCCTCGCGGCGCTGTTCGAGGTCGATCCGGGACAGCTCGAAGCCGTCCAGCGTGCCGGCGACCGCGTCCAGCCGGGCCCGGGCGGGGCTGCCCGCCGGCATGTCGCTGACCAGCAGACAGAGGCCCGCCGCGCTGCCGCGCCCGACCCGGCCGCGCAGCTGGTGCAGCTGGGAGACGCCGAACCGGTCCGCGTCCATGATCACCATCGCGGTGGAGTTGGGGACGTTGACGCCGACCTCGATCACGGTGGTGGCCACCAGGACGTCCACCGCGCCGGCCGTGAACCGGCGCATCACCTCGTCCTTCGCCTCGGGCGCCAGCCGGCCGTGCAGGATCTCCACCCGCAGCCCGGCCAGCGGCCCCTTCTCCAGCATCTCGGCGGTCTCGACCACGGACAGCGGGGGCCGGCGCTCGTCGCTGTCGGCGCCCAGGTCCTCCGGGTCGTCCGGCGCCGGCTTGCGCTTCTTCTTCGCGTTCTTCGGGTCGGTGGGTTCCTCGTCCCCGATCCGGGGGCAGACCACGTACGCCTGGTGGCCCTTGGCCACCTCCTCGCGGACCCGCTCCCAGGCGCGGGCCAGGAAGTTGGGCTTCTCGACGGCCGGGACGACATGGGTGGAGATCGGCGAGCGCCCGGCCGGCAGCTGGTCCAGCACGGACGTCTCCAGGTCCCCGAAGACCGTCATCGCGACGGTGCGCGGGATCGGGGTGGCCGTCATCACCAGCAGGTGCGGCGGCTGTTCGCCCTTGGCCCGCAGGGCGTCCCGCTGCTCGACGCCGAAGCGGTGCTGCTCGTCCACCACGACCAGGCCGAGGTCCTGGAACTGCACCTTGTCCTCGATCAGCGCGTGGGTGCCGATGGCGACGCCCGCGTCACCGCAGGCCATGTCCAGCAGCGCCTGCCGCCGGGCCGGAACGCCCATCGAGCCGGTCAGCAGCACCACCTTGGTGCCGAGGTCCGAGCCGCCGAGCATGCCGCCCTCGGCCAGGTCGCCCATCATCTCGACGATCGAGCGGTGGTGCTGCTGCGCCAGCACCTCGGTGGGCGCGAGCAGGACGGCCTGGCCGCCGGCGTCCACCACGGCGAGCATGGCGCGCAGCGCGACCAGCGTCTTCCCCGAGCCGACCTCGCCCTGGAGCAGCCGGTGCATCGGGTGGGAGGTGGCCAGGTCGGCGGCGATCTCGGCGGAGACGGTCCGCTGGCCGTCGGTGAGGGTGAACGGCAGCCGCGCGTCGAAGGCGTCCAGCAGGCCGCCCGCCCGGGGCAGGCGCGGGACGGCGGGCAGCGCGGAGTCGGCGGCCCGGCGCTGGGCGAGCGCGACCTGGAGGACGAACGCCTCGTCCCAGCGCAGCCGGCTCTGGGCGCGCTCGCGGTCGGCCTGGCTGCGCGGGCGGTGGACCAGCTCCAGCGCCTCGGGCAGCGGGATCAGGTCGTGCCGCTCGCGCAGTTCGGCGGGCAGCGGTTCGCCGACGTCGGCCAGGTGCTTGGTGAGCGCCGTCTCGACGCAGATCGACAGCTTCCAGCTGGGCATCTGGGCGCTGGCGCCGTACACCGGGATGAGCCGGCCGGCGAACTGCCGGGCCGCGTCGGACCCGGCGTCCTCGTCGAGCAGCTGGTAGTCGGGCGAGACCAGCTGGCGGGTGCGGTTGAAGACGCCGACCTTGCCCGCGAACAGGCCCTGGGCGCCGGTCCGCAGCTCCTTCTGCCGCCAGCCCTGGTTGAAGAAGACCAGGGAGAGCCGGCTGCGGCCGTCGGTGACGACGACCTCCAGGCGGTCGCCCTTGCGGCCGCGGAACGGGATCAGGGTGACCTTCTCGATCCGGGCCAGCACGGTCACGTGCTCGTCGATCTCCAGCTCGTCCAGGCTGGTGAGCTGGCCGCGTTCGACGTAGCGGCGCGGATAGTGGTGCAGCAGGTCCCCGACCGTGCGCAGCTTGAGGCTGTCGGCGAGCACCTTGGCGGTACGGTCGCCGACCAGTTTGGTCAGTGGTTCATCGAGAGCGCCCATCACGCCCTGTTTACACCACCGGGCCGACAGAACCACCGGAGCGGCGGTGCGTCAGCCCGGCGGACCGGCGGGCCGGCGGGCCGGCGGGCCGGCGGCTCACTCCACCCCGATCAGCAGCGGCGCGGACTCCTGGCCGCCGTGGAAGACCACCGCGTCGACCTCGGGGCGCCGGTGCCGGGCGTGCGCGACCAGCCGCTCGGCCAGGCCGGCGGGCGCGCCCTCGCCGAGGACCAGGGTGACGAGTTCGCCGCCCGCGCCGAGCATCCGGTCGAGCACGCTCTCGCCGACCTCGGCCAGCCCGGTGCCGATCACCGCGACGTCGCCGTCGATCAGGCCGAGCACGTCCCCGGCCTGGCAGACCCCGGCCATCGTCCAGGACTCCCCCTCGGCGAGGGCGAGTTCGGCGTGCCGGGTGGCACCGGCGGCGGACGTCATGGCCACCACGTCCTCGTCGAACCGGCGGCCCGCCTCGTGCACGGCCAGCGCGGCCAGGCCCTGGACCGGCGAGCGGGTGGGCAGCACCGCGATCCGTATGCCCTCCTCGCGCAGCTGGTCGGCGGCGGCCCCGGCGGCGGCCCGCAGTTCGGGGTCGTTGAGCAGCAGGACGACCTCGCGGGCGGCGGCCCGCCGGACCGCCTCGGCGAGTTCGGCGCTGGCGGGCGGGCGGTCCGGGTCGGCGCGCAGCACGGCGGCACCGGCCTGTTCGCAGAGTTCGGCCAGGCCCGCGCCGGAGACCACGGAGAGCACCGCCCGGGCGCGCTCCGCTCGCTCGCCCCGCTCGGCCGCGGTGCCGGAGCGTGCGGCGGCCTCGGCGAAGTGCGTGATCCGGATCTGGTGCGGGCGCCCGGCCTCGACCCCGGCCTCGACGGCGGCGCCCGCGTCGTCCACGTGGACATGGACGTTCCACAGGCCGTCGCCGCCGCCGACCACCAGCGAGTCGCCGAGCGCGCCGAGCCGCGTCCGGAGCGCGGGCAGCGCCTCGTCGGGCGCGTCCAGCAGGTAGATCACCTCGAAGGCGGGGTGGCCGGGGCCGGGCGGCCGAAGGTGCGCGCCCGCGCAGCTCTCGGCGGTCCGGACGTCCCCGCGCAGCGCGACCGGGCCCATCGGCTGGTGCCCGGCCACCGCGTCGGCGAGGGCCCCGAGCACGGCGACCAGGCCGCGCCCGCCGGCGTCCACCACCCCGGCCTCGGCCAGGACGGAGAGCTGCTCGGGGGTGTGCCGCAGCGCGTCGCGGGCGGCGCGGTGGGCGGTGTCGGCGACCTGGGCGAGCCCGCCGCCGACCCGGGCCGCCTCCCGGGCGGCCACCCGGGCGACGGTCAGCAGGGTGCCCTCGACGGGTTCCGCGACGGCCTGGTAGGCGGACTCGGCGGCGCGCTGGAGCGCGGCGCGCAGCTGCTCGGCGCCGCCGCCCCCGGCCAGGGTCTCGGCGGTGCCGCGCAGCCACTGGGCCAGGATGACGCCGGAGTTGCCGCGGGCGCCGATCAGCGCCCCCCGGGCCATCGCCCGGGCGGCCTCGGCGAGCCCGGGCTCCGGGTCCCCGGCCGGGTCGGTGAACCGGCTCTCCACCGCGGCCGCGGCCGACTCCACGGTCAGATAGAGGTTGGTGCCGGTGTCTCCGTCCGGGACGGGGTAGACGTTGAGTGCGTCGATCTCCTCGCGGGCCTGGCCGAGCGCGCGCAGAGCCAGCTGGCACCAGGTGCGCACGGCCGGGGCGTCGAGCGTGTGCAGCACCAGGTCTCCTCCGGATGGGACGCCGTGATGGCCTGAGAGTGAACGGCGAGGGGTGATACCGGCAGGTTATCGGGGGCCGGGGGGCGGCGCCGGGGGGCCGTGAGCGAAGCGATCACCCGCGTGGTCGTGGTAGTTTCGTCGAACGGAAGCAAGCGTTGTATGCTCTTCCGGTTGCCTGGAACAATCCGGGCTCACCCTTCGGTCCGGTCCGGTTCACGAGAGTGCTCCGCTGGTCCAGCGGGGTTTTCGAACGTAAATGATCTGAAGTCTTGGAGTGACTCCTGTGGCTGCCAACTGCGACGTCTGCGGCAAGGGGCCGGGCTTCGGCAACAGCATCTCCCACTCTCACCGCCGTACCCCCCGTCGTTGGAACCCCAACATCCAGACGGTGCGCGCTGTGATTGGGCGGACGCCGAAGCGGCTCAACGTCTGCACCTCGTGCATCAAGGCCGGTAAGGTCTCGCGCTGACGCGCAGACCGGTAAGCCGGTCCTCCAGTCAGCCGGTTCATCCTCGGATGAACCGGCTTTCTGTTTTTCCGCACCGTCATGGGCGGGCCCTCGGGCCCGCCCATGACGGTGTCAGCGCCAGCGCCAGGCGTGGTCGACCGGTCCGATCCCGGCGCCGAGCGCGAACCCGCCGGCGATCGCCCCGGTGATGTACTCCTTGGCGGAGGCCACCGCCTCGGGCAGCGACTCGCCCTTGGCGAGGCCTGCGGCGATCGAGCTGGCCAGGGTGCAGCCGGTGCCGTGGGTGTGCCGGTTGTCGAAGCGCGGGGCGCGGTACCAGTACTCCTCCCCCGCCCCGCCGTAGAGCAGGTCGGCGGCCTCGCCTTCCAGGTGGCCGCCCTTCACCAGCACCCAGCGCGGACCGAGGTCGAGCAGCGCCTTGGCCGCGTCGAGCATCTGCGCCTCGCGCTCGACGGTCCGGCCGGTGAGCTGCGTCACCTCGTGCAGGTTGGGCGTGGCGAGGGTGGCGACCGGCAGCAGTCTCTCCCGGACGGTGGCGACGGCCTCGGCGGCCAGCAGCGCGTCCCCGTGCTTGGAGACGCCGACCGGGTCGACCACCACCGGGGCGTCCACCCCGGCCAGCAGCTCGGAGACGGTCTCGACCAGCTCGGTCGAGGCGAGCATGCCGGTCTTCACGGCCTGCACCCCGATGTCGTCCACCACACTGCGGAACTGGGCCCGGACGGCCTCGGCCGGCAGCTCCCAGTAGCCCTGGACCCCGAGCGAGTTCTGTGCGGTGACGGCGGTGATGACGCTCATGCCGTGGACGCCGAGGGCGAGCATCGCCTTGAGGTCGGCCTGGATGCCGGCGCCGCCGCCGGAGTCGGAGCCGGCGACGGTGAGCACACGCGGAGGAGCGGTGGCGGGGGTGGGGGACGCAAGAGCCATGCGCCCAACCTACCCGGGCCGGTTCAGAGCACGGCTTCGGATTCCAGCCAGCGGTCCTGCGGCACGGTCTTGAGACGGGTGACGGCCTGCGCGACCGGCACCAGCTCGATGGAGTTGCCGCGCAGCGCGGTGAAGTACCCGAACTCGCCCCGGTGGACGGCCTCCACCGCGTGCCAGCCGAACCGGGTGGCGAGCACCCGGTCGCGGGCGGTGGGGGTGCCGCCGCGCTGGGTGTGGCCGAGGATGACCGGCCGGGCCTCCTTGCCGAGCAGGTTCTCCAGCTCGTTGGCGAGCCGGTTGCCGATCCCGCCGAAGGTCTGGTGGCCGTACTGGTCGACGGTGCCGTGGTCGAAGCGCATGGTGCCGGGCAGCGGGGCGGCGCCCTCGGCGACGGCGATGATGGCGAACTTCTTGCCCCGGGAGAAGCGGTCCTCGACCATCCGGGCCACCGCCTCGATGTCGAACGGCTTCTCCGGGATGAGGATGCCGTGCGCACCGCCCGCCATACCGGCGGTGAGGGTGATCCAGCCGGTGTGACGGCCCATCAACTCCACCACCATCACACGCTGGTGGGATTCCGCGGTGGTCTTCAGCCGGTCGATCGCGTCGGTCGCGACGTGCACCGCGGTGTCGAAGCCGAAGGTGACGTCGGTGGCGTCGATGTCGTTGTCGATGGTCTTCGGGACGCCGACCACCGGCAGCCCGGCGTCGCTGAACATCTTGGCGGCGGTCAGCGTGCCCTCGCCGCCGATCGCGATCAGCGCGTCGATGCCGATGTCCCGGGCCAGGGTCTGCGCGTTCTCCACCGCCCAGGCGATCCGGTCGCGCTGCACCCGGGCCGAGCCCAGGATGGTGCCGCCGAGGGTCAGCAGGCCGGTGACGTCGTCGTGCGAGATCGGCCGGGTGCGGCCCTCGATCAGGCCGAGGAAGCCGTCCTCGATGCCGACGATCTCGTCGCCGTGCACATCCGTGCCGCGGTGCACCACGGAACGGATCACCGCGTTGAGGCCGGGGCAGTCGCCGCCGCTGGTCAGGACACCGATGCGCATGGTGGCTGTGCTCTCCCGCTCCGCAAGTGGTTCAGACCACCCGCGCCGAAGGGCGGGCGGGCCCGGTCGTCCGCAAGCCTACGCGGTCCGTCCCCCCGTGCCCGTCCACCGCACTCGGGGAGCGTCCCGGACGTCGTCCCCGCCCGTCCCCGCGCCGTCCGCACCACCCGCACCGGGGCGTCGTCCACCCGGCCGGACAGGTCACTCGGCGAAGTGGTCCCAGCCGCCGACCCGGTCCCAGGCCTCGCCGTCCACCGTCACCCGGCCGCCGCGGGCGGGCCTCGCCCGGCCGGCCACCACGCCCACCACCCGCCAGCGGGCGGGCAGTTGGGCCCCGCGCGGGAAGGTCGCCACGATCGCGTGGTCCTCGCCGCCGGAGAGCACCCAGACCAAGGGGTCCACCCCGACCGCCTGGCCGATGTCGGCCATCTGCGCCGGGACGTCGAAGTCGGCGGCCCTGAGGTCGATGTCCACCCCGCTGGCCCGGGCGACATGGCCGAGGTCGGCGACCAGCCCGTCACTCACGTCGATCATCGCGGTGGCGCCCAACTCGGCCGCGGCCGGGCCCGCGTGGTACGGCGGCTCGGGGCGGCGGTGCGCCTCGACGAAGGCCCGCGGGGAGCGGAACCCGCGCTGCAGCACGGTCAGTCCGGCGGCCGACCAGCCGAGCCAGCCGGTGACCGCGACCACGTCGCCCACCTGTGCCCCGGCGCGCGTCACGGGCGCACGCCCCTGAAGGTCCCCGAGCGCCGTGATGGCCAGCGTGATGGTGTCACCGCGCACCACATCGCCGCCGACCACCGTCGCACCGGCCACCTGGCACTCGTCGCGCAGCCCGTCCATCAGCTCGGTGGCCCAGGTGGTGGGCAGATCGGCGGGGGCGACCAGCCCGAGCAGGATCGCGGTCGGCACGGCACCCATCGCGGCCACGTCGGCGAGGTTCTGCGCGGCGGCCTTGCGGCCCACGTCGTAGGCGGTGGACCAGTCCCGGCGGAAGTGCCGGTTCTCGATCAGCACGTCCGTGGTGGCCACCACCCGGCCGTCCGGCGCCTTCACCACCGCGGCGTCGTCACCGGGACCGAGGTCGACGGCGTCGGTGAGCGGTACCCGGGCGGTCAGCTCCCTGATGAGGCCGAACTCGCCAAGCTCGCCCACGGTCCCCTGCATCTGCGTCCTCTCGCGTTCCAGCCGGAAGCTTGTCGCCGTACGGCACAAGCGGCCCCCGCGCGCAGCGTACGCCCTTCCAGAGCGCCGAGGTCTCCCCTCCTCGGCCCGCTGCGGGGTAGCGTGGTGATCAGACTGCCGGTGAGCCCGTTCCCACCCTCGCGCCTGACCGGGCGATCACGGCGGCGATCCCCGTAACCAGCCGCCGGGAGGTCCCCGTGGTACAGGCATACATCCTGATCCAGACCGAGGTCGGCAAGGCCACTCCCGTGGCCGCGGCCATCTCCGAAATCCCAGGTGTCATCCAGGCCGAGGACGTGACCGGTCCCTACGACGTGATCGTGCGGGCCGAGTCCGAGACCGTCGACGACCTCGGCCGGCTCGTCGTCGCCAAGATCCAGAAGGTCGAGGGCATCACCCGGACCCTCACCTGTCCGGTGGTGCATCTGTAGGCCCGGCTACCATCGGCGGGTGGCCAGAGAACTCCGTGTCCCCCGCGTCCTGGCGGCACTGCCGGCCCCCGTCCGGTGGCTGGCGGTGCCCGTCGCGCTGACCTGCACCGTGGTGGTGCTGCTCGGCAGTTGGAGCGCGCCCGAGAAGATCGAGGCGCCGACGCCGACCAGCCGCCAGGCCGAGTACTGCCGCGCGCTGGTCGCCGCGCTGCCGTCGACCCTGCTCGGCCACCAGCGCCGGGACCCGTCCCCCGCCTCACCGTTCGTCGCGGCCTGGGACACCAGCCCGCGCACCGTGCTGCGCTGCGGCGTGCCGCACCCCGAGGGGCTCACCGGCGACCGCCAGGCCGAGATGTCCCCCACGGTCAACGACGTCACCTGGTGGCCGGAGCAGCTGAACGACGGCGGCTACCGGTTCACCGCCACCCAGCGCGCCGCCTTCGTCGAGGTGACCGTCCCCGGCGGGGTCACCGCCAACCCGCTGGACGCGGCCGCCGCCCTCTCCGACGTGGTGAAGGCCAACATCCCGTAGCGACACGGTAGGTGCGAGGGCGGGCCGGGAGCTTCCCGGCCCGCCGTCGTCCGTCGTCCGTCGCCGGTCCGGACCGGCTACCGCAGGCCGGTCGAACGGCGCAGCGCCGCCTGGAGCAGCCGGTCGACCAGCTCCGGGTACGTCAGCCCGCTGGCCTCCCACATCTTCGGGTAGGCCGAGATCGGGGTGAAGCCGGGCATGGTGTTGATCTCGTTGATCATCCAGCTGCCGTCGTCCAGCAGGAAGAAGTCCACCCGGGCCAGGCCCTCGCAGCCGAGCGCCTCGAAGGCCTCGACCGCCTGGCGCCGGATCTCGGCGGTCTCCGGCTCCGGGAGCCCGGCCGGGATCCGCACCTCGGAGGAGTCGATGTACTTGGCGTCGAAGTCGTAGAACTCGTAGCCGCCGCCGACCAGGATCTCGGCCGGCACGCTCGCCCGCGGCCCGTCCTCGAACTCCAGCACCGCGCACTCGATCTCGCGGCCGGAGACACCCGCCTCGATGATCAGCTTGGGGTCGTGCCGACGGGCCTCCTCGATCGCCGCGTCGAGGTCGGCGAGGTCCTTGACCTTGGTGATGCCCATGCTGGAACCGGCCCGGCAGGGCTTCACGAACAGCGGCAGGCCCAGCTCGGCGGCCCGCTCGCGGACGGCGGCGCGGCCCGCCTCGCTCTCCCACTCGCGCGGACGGACGACGGTGTACCGGCCGACGCCCAGGCCGTGCGAGGCCAGGACGCGCTTGGTGAACTCCTTGTCCATGCCGACCGCGCTGGCGAGCACGCCGTTGCCGACGTAGGGCACGCCGGAGAGCTCCAGCAGGCCCTGCAGGGTGCCGTCCTCCCCCCAGGGGCCGTGCAGCAGCGGGAAGACCACGTCGACCTCGCCGAGCACCTTGGGAGCGGAGCCCGGCTCGCTCCAGACCACCTCGCGGCTGCCCGGGTCGAGCGGCAGCGCGACCCGGCCGTCGAGGGCCTCGGCCACGTGGGCGACGTCCGGCAGACGGCCGTCGGTGATCGCCATCCGGGCCGGTTCGTCGCTGACCAGCGCCCAGCGGCCCTCGTGGGTGATGCCGATCGGCAGCACGTCGTACTTCTCGCGGTCGATCGCCCTGAGCACGCTGCCCGCGGTGGAGACCGAGATGGCGTGCTCGGAGCTGCGGCCGCCGAAGACGATCGCTACGCGCGGCTTCGCGGACGGATTCGGGGAGGTCTGTTCGATGCTCATATCGGGTTTGAGACTACCGTGCGAAAGGTTTCCGGAAAGTGTGCCGCCCCGGAATCCCCGGCGCCCGGGCGCCGGGGACGGGGGTGGGGACGGACGGCGGGAACAGGCCGCGGGGACGGGCCGTCAGTGCCGTTCCGGCTTGGCCGACCGCGCCATCAGCGCGGCCAGCGCCTCCTGGGTGGGCCGCCCGTTGTGCACCACGTCCACCACGGCCTCGACGATCGGCATGTCGACGCCGTTGCGCCGGGCCAGGTCGAGCACCGACTCGCAGGACTTCACGCCCTCCGCGGTCTGCCGGGTGGCGGCGATGGTCTCCGCCAGCGACATGCCCCGGCCGAGGTTGGTGCCGAAGGTGTGGTTGCGCGACAGCGGCGAGGAGCAGGTCGCCACCAGGTCGCCCATCCCGGCGAGCCCGGCGAAGGTGTACGGGTCGGCGCCGAGCGCCAGCCCCAGCCGGGTGGTCTCGGCCAGCCCGCGGGTGATCAGCGTCGCCTTGGTGTTGTCGCCGAGCCCCATGCCGTCGGCCATGCCGACCGCCAGGCCGATCACGTTCTTCACCGCGCCGCCCAGCTCGCAGCCGATCACGTCGCTGTTGGTGTACGGGCGGAAGTACGGGGTGTGGCAGGCCGCCTGGAGGCGCTTGGCGACCGACTCGTCGGTGCAGGCCACCACGCTCGCGGCGGGCTGCCGGTTGGCGATCTCCCGCGCCAGGTTGGGGCCGCTGACGACCGCGACCCGCTCCGGGCCGACCCCGGCGACCTCGGCGATCACCTCGCTCATCCGCTTCGCCGTGCCCAGCTCGATGCCCTTCATCAGGCTGACCAGCACGGTCCGCGGGCCGAGCAGCGGCGCCCAGGCGGCCAGGTTCTCGCGCAGCGTCTGCGAGGGCACCGCGAGCACCGCGAACTCCGCGCCGGCCAGCGCCTCGGCGGCGTCGGTGGTGGCCCGGATCGACGCCGGCAGCTCGACCTGCGGCAGGTAGTCCGGGTTCACCCGGGTGGTGTTGATGGCGTCCACCAGCTCCTGGCGGCGCCCCCAGAGCACCACCTCGCTGCCGGCGTCGGCCAGCACCATCGCGAACGCGGTCCCCCAGGAACCCGTCCCGAACACGGCACATCGGGTCACTTGCCGGCCTCCTCGGTTCCGTTCGTGCGCGTGCCCGCGGCCCGTTGCCGCTCGGCCGCCGCGGCGGTGGCCCGGCTCCGGGCGGCCGCGCGCATGTCGTACCGCTCGGCCGGCGGCTCCTCGCCGCGGATGTCGGCCAGCACGGCGGTGATCGCCGCCATGATGTCCTCGGTGGCGTCCCTGAGCACCTGGGCGGTCAGCTCCTGGCCCTGGTACTTGCTCAGGTCCACCGCGGGCCCGGCCGCCACCGTCACCCTGTGGCGCGGGAACAGGTTGAACCTGCCCCGCCCGGAACCGCCCCTGCCGTACGGCGGGATGATCTCGTGCGCGCCCCAGTGCGCCACCGGGATGACCGGCGCGCCGGTCATCAGCGCGACGCGGGCCACCCCGCTCTTGCCGGTCATCGGCCACAGGTCCGGATCCCGGGTGAGCGTGCCCTCCGGGTAGAACTGCACACACTGGCCGTTGTTGACCGCGTCGATCGCCGCCCGGAACGCGGCCGCGGCGTCGGTGGACTCGCGGAACACCGGGATCTGGCCGGTCTTGCGCAGCATGAACCCGATGAACGGCACCGAGAACAGCGAGGACTTCCCCAGGATGCGCGGCGGGCGCCCGCTGTTGTACTGCCAGTGCGCGTACACCACCGGGTCGATGATCGAGTTGTGGTTGACCGCGGCGATGAAGCCGCCCTTCTCCGGAAGGTGCTCCCAGCCCCGCCAGTCGGGCTTCACCAGGGCGGTCGTCACCGGCTTCACCAGCACGGCCGCGAAGCGGTACCAGATGCCGTAATCGGCGTTGCCGAAGCCGGCGTACGAGCGGCGGGCCACCCCAGGTCCTCCTCATCCGGTGCGGCACCCGGGGTGCCGCAGTCATAACCTTCCGGTGCCGCGCACCGGCGACCCGCTGCCCGGAACCCGGGCGCGGAACAGTCTCGCCCGACCGCTCACCGCCTGTCGAGCAACCCCGCCAGCACATCCGGCAGGCGTGATCAAACGCACGTCCGCACAGCTGGGACGGCCTGGCGAGAGCTCCTGGACCGGCGTCACAATGACGCCGATGACCCAGGACACCGTACGCCCCAGCGGGCCCGTCGCGCCCCCCGCACCCACCGGCGGCTGGTCGCTGGTGCTGCCGCTCAAGCCGCTCGCGCTGGCCAAGACCCGGCTGGCCCCGTTCGCCGGGCCGCACCGGGCGGACCTGGCACTCTCCTTCGCCCTCGACACCGTCGCCGCCGCCCTGGCGACCTCCGGGGTGTCCCGTGTACTGGTGGTCACCCGGGACCGGGACGCCGGCGCCCGGCTGGCCGCGCTGGGCGCCGTCGTCGTCGACGACGAGCCCGGCGGCGGCCTCAACCAGGCGTTGACGCACGGTGCGTCGGCCGCGCTGGCCCTCGCCCCGCACGCGCCGCTGGCGGCGCTCTCCGCCGACCTGCCGGCCCTGCGCCCGGCCGAACTGGCCCGGGTCCTGCGCGCCGTCCCGCCGACCGGGCGCGCCTTCCTGGCCGACAGCCCCGGGCTGGGCACCACGCTGCTCGCCTGCGCCCCCGGCAGCCCGCTCTCCCCCGCCTTCGGCGACGGCTCCCGGGCCCGGCACGCGGCCGGCGGCGCCCGCGAACTGCGGCTCGCGGGCGTGGAGTCGGTCCGTCGGGACGTCGACACCGGCGCCGACCTCACCGAGGCCCTCGCCCTCGGTGTCGGCCCGCACACCGGCGCCCTCGCGGTGCGGCTCGGACGCCCCTGAGCGGCGCCCCGGACCGCGTTCCCGGCCCCGGGCCGGGCTCCGGACGCCGCCCCGGCCTGTCGGTACCGCTCGCTATGCTGCTTCCATGCAGGCCACCGCGTTCACCTTCGACCCCGCCACCCGGGCCGGCTCCGTGCTGCTCGACGACGGGACCCCGGTGCCGTTCGACGCGGCCGCCTTCGACGCCGGCGGCCTCCGGCTGCTGCGCCCCGGCCAGCGGGTGCGCATCCGCACCGAGGGCTCCGGCGAGGCCCGCCGGGTGGTCTTCCTCACCCTGCAGACCTTTCCGGACCCGGCCGCCGGCTGACGCCTCCCTCTTTCCCGCTGGTTCCCGTCCGTTCCCGCCCGCGCGCCGGTCACTGCGCGCCATCGGATGCTGACTGAGGGCCCGGAAAACGGAAGAGCCGTGGCGGCCCGTCCACCCGGAATTCCGGGAGGGGGTACGCCACGGCTCTCGAAGGCCGTCCCGCGACTACTTCGCGCTGGTCTTGCGCGCGGTGGTCTTGCGGGTGGTGGTCTTCTTCGCCGGAGCCGTCTTCTTGGCCGTGGCGGTCGCCTTCTTGGCGGTGGCCGTGGTCTTCTTCGCGGCGGCGGTGGTGACCGTCTTCTTGGCAGCGGCCGTCTTCTTGGTCGCGGCGGCGGAGGTCTTCTTGGCGGCGGCCGTGGTGGCCGTCTTCTTGGCGGGAGTCGCCTTGGTGGCGGTCGCCTTCGTGGCGGTCGCCTTCTTGGCGGCGGCCGTGGTGGCCGTCTTCTTGGCGGCGGCCGTGGTGGCCGTCTTCTTGGCGGCGGCCTTCTTGGTCGCGGCCGGAGCGGCGGCAGCGGCAGCGGCCCGCTTGGTGGCGGCGCGCTTGGCGGCCGGCGTCGCGGCGACACCGCTCTTGCCCGGGGTGAGGGAGCCCTTGGGCGCCTTCTTCACCGAGGGGCCTTCCTTCGGCAGCTTCTTGGCGCCGCTGACCAGGTCCTTGAAGCCCTGGCCCGGACGGAAGCGGGGCACCGAGGTCTTCTTGACCTTGACCTTCTCACCGGTCTGCGGGTTGCGGGCGAAGCGCGCGGAGCGCTCCACCTTCTCAAAGGTGCCGAAACCGGTGACCGACACCCGGTCACCCGCCACAACGGCACGCACCATGGTGTCGAGCACTGCGTCGACGGCCTCTGCGGCAGCCTTGCGACCGCCCAGCTGCTCGGCCACCGCTTCGACAAGCTGAGCCTTGTTCACGTCTTCCCCTTCGGAAACGGGCGCCGGATGATTCCATCCGTTCATTTCGCACGTTAGGTATGTATCTGCGGACTTTCAATTACCAAACGCGCGAATCACCCTAGTGTCGCAATGGATTTGCGCGTCGGCGACCTCAGTCGACGGGCGGGCGCCCCTCGTCGAGGTCCTGCACAAAGCGACTCAACCGCCTTGCCGCCCCCGGAAGATCGCGCTTGGCGGTCTCGGTGACGATGAGGAGTTGACGGGTGAGAGCGGTCTTTGCATCGGCAGACACGTTCAGCGCATGCACGCGGGCGTGAGCTTGCTTCAACCGCTCGGCCACAAGCGCGTAGAGCGCTGCGACTTCCGGGTCGTCCGGCCCCTCAGCAGGTGAGGCGGCGGCGTCCGGCCGATCGTCAATTCGGCGTTCGGATCCCCGGCCCGTGGACTCCGGTGACGCGGGTTCGCCGCCCGCGTACGGAGGTTCATGGTGCCGGTGCATGTACTGATTGTGCCATCTACCCGCAGTTGTACTTGCGCGGGGCCCTCTGCGGCAATCCCAAATCGGCAATCGGGGGGCTGCTGCGGACCCGAACTCCTCGTTCGGAACGGCGGATGGCCCGCCCCCCCGAGGGGGGACGGGCCATCCGGCGGATCGTCAGAATGCTTGTTCTCAGCGGACTCTCAGGCAACCGGCAGAGTACGCGGCTTGAACGACGGCCGGGTCGCCTCGAAGGCCGCGATGTCGGCCTCGTTCTGCAGTGTGATGCTGATGTCATCCAGGCCGTTCAGCAGCCGCCAACGGACATTGTCGTCCAGCTCGAACGAGGCCGTGACGCCTTCGGCGCGCACCTCGCGGGCCTCCAGGTCGACGGTGATCTCGGCGGTCGGGTCGGCCTCGGTGAGCGCCCACAGCCGCTCCACCGTCTCCTGCGGCAGGACGACCGTGAGCAGGCCGTTCTTCAGCGAGTTACCACGGAAGATATCGGCGAAGCGGGACGAGATCACGGCGTGGAAACCGTAGTTCTGCAGTGCCCAGACGGCGTGTTCACGGGACGATCCGGTGCCGAACTCGGGGCCGGCCACCAGCACCGTGGCGCCCTGGCGCTCGGGCCGGTTGAGGATGAACGACTCGTCCTTGCGCCAGGCCTCGAACAGCCCGTCCTCAAAACCGGAACGGGTGACCTTCTTCAGCCAGTGCGCCGGGATGATCTGGTCGGTGTCGACATTGCTGCGGCGCAGCGGCACGGCCGAACCGGTGTGGGTGGTGAACTTCTCCATGCTGCTCAGGCCTCCACAGCGACGTCGGCGGTCAGATCGGCGGGTGCGGCCAGTCGGCCGAGCACCGCGGTCGCGGCGGCGACCTGCGGCGAGACCAGGTGGGTCCGGCCGCCCTTGCCCTGCCGGCCCTCGAAGTTGCGGTTCGAGGTGGAGGCGCAGCGCTCGCCGGGGGCCAGTTGGTCGGGGTTCATGCCCAGGCACATCGAGCAGCCCGCGTGGCGCCATTCGGCACCGGCCGCGGTGAACACCTTGTCCAGGCCCTCCTCGACGGCCTGCAGGGCGACCCGCACCGAGCCGGGGACGACCAGCATCCGCACGCCGTCGGCGATCCGGCGGCCCTCCACGATGGCCGCGGCGGCCCGCAGGTCCTCGATCCGGCCGTTGGTGCAGGAGCCGACGAAGACGGCGTCGACCTTGACCTCGCGCAGCGGGGTGCCGGCCTCCAGGCCCATGTACGCCAGGGCGTTCTCGGCGGCGGTCCGCTCCTGCGGGTCGGCGAAGGACGCCGGGTCGGGCACGGCGGAGCCGAGCGGCGCGCCCTGGCCCGGGTTGGTGCCCCAGGTGACGAACGGGGTCAGCTCGGTGGCGTCGATGAAGATCTCGTGGTCGAAGACCGCGTCCTCGTCGGTGGCCAGGGTCTTCCAGTACGCGACCGCGGCGTCCCAGTCCTCGCCCTTGGGCGCGTGCGGACGGCCTTCCAGGTAGTCGAAGGTGGTCTGGTCGGGGGCGATCATGCCGGCCCGGGCGCCCGCCTCGATGGACATGTTGCAGATGGTCATGCGGGCCTCCATGGAGAGGCCGCGGATGGCCGAGCCGCGGTATTCCAGGACGTAGCCCTGACCGCCGCCGGTGCCGATCCTGGTGATGATCGCCAGGATCAGGTCCTTGGCGGTGACGCCCTCGGGCAGCTCGCCCTCGACCGTGATCGCCATGGTCCTGAACGGCGCCAGCGGGAGGGTCTGGGTGGCCAGCACGTGCTCGACCTGGCTGGTGCCGATGCCGAACGCCAGGGCGCCGAACGCACCGTGGGTGGAGGTGTGAGAGTCCCCACAGACGACGGTGGTGCCGGGCTGGGTCAGGCCGAGCTGCGGGCCGACCACGTGGACGACGCCCTGCTCGATGTCGCCCAGCGAGTGGATCCGCACCCCGAACTCGGCGGCGTTGCGGCGCAGCGTCTCCAGCTGTACCCGGGAGACCGGGTCGGCGATCGGCTTGTCGATGTCCAGGGTCGGGGTGTTGTGGTCCTCGGTGGCGATCGTGAGATCGGTGCGGCGGACCGTGCGTCCGGCCAGCCGGAGGCCGTCGAAGGCCTGCGGGCTGGTCACCTCGTGCAGCAGGTGCAGGTCGATGTAGAGCAGGTCGGGCTCGCCCTCCGCGCGCCGCACGACGTGGTCGTCCCAGACCTTCTCTGCGAGTGTCCGTCCCATCGGGTTCCCTCCAGCCGGCCGCGTTGCCGGCCTTCTCGTGTCGTCGAGGTCAGTGCTTTCGCCGCCCTGTGAGGCTTGCGCCGCGCGACCTGCACGCCGGATCGGTGTCCACCATGCGGACGCTCTGCCGAGGCCGCATCCTGGACGTCTCCCGGGCTGCTCTCTCCAGAGTGGCGCTTTTCCCGGAAGATTGAACTTGCGTCTCGCGGAATGAGACTGCAGTCTTAGGGCATGGACAACTCTAGCGGCGTCGGCGTTCTCGACAAGGCCGCTCTGGTGCTGAGCGCACTGGAGTCGGGCCCCGCCACGTTGGCGGGGCTGGTCGCCGCCACCGGTCTGGCGCGGCCCACAGCCCACAGACTCGCCGTCGCACTCGAACACCACCGTCTGGTCACCAGGGACATGCAGGGGCGGTTCATCCTCGGCCCCCGTCTCTCCGAACTCTCCGCCGCGGCGGGCGAGGACCGGCTGCTCGCCACCGCGGGCCCGGTCCTGACCCACCTGCGCGACGTCACCGGCGAGAGCGCACAGCTCTACCGCCGGCAGGGCGAGATGCGGATCTGCGTAGCCGCCGCCGAGCGGCTCTCCGGTCTGCGGGACACCGTCCCGGTCGGCAGCACCCTGCCGATGAAGGCCGGCTCGGCCGCCCAGGTCCTGCTGGCCTGGGAGGAGCCCGAGCGGCTCCACCGCGGCCTCCAGGGCGCCCGCTTCACCGCCACCGCGCTGAGCGGCGTCCGGCGCCGCGGCTGGGCCCAGTCCATCGGCGAGCGCGAGCCGGGCGTGGCGTCCGTCTCCGCGCCCGTCCGCGGCCCCTCCAACCGCGTGGTGGCCGCCGTCTCCGTCTCCGGCCCGATCGAGCGCCTGACCCGCCACCCGGGCCGGCTGCACGCCCAGGCCATCATCGAGGCCGCCAACCGCCTCACCGAGGCACTCCGCCGCGGCTGAGCGGCACCGGCGGACAACGGAAAGGGCCCGCACCGGAAACTCCGGTACGGGCCCTTTTCCGCTGCGCCCGGGAAAGTCACCCGGGGTCGGGGCGCCCCGGGAAAGCCACCGGGGAAGGCCGCTCCGGAAAACGCAAAAGCCCCGGATCTCCGGGGCTTTTATTTCTGGCTGGGGTACCAGGACTCGAACCTAGACTAAATGAACCAGAATCACTCGTGCTGCCAATTACACCATACCCCAACAAAGCATTCAGCCGATGGGCGAGCCCACCGGCCTTCCTGCTCTGGTACCCCCGACCGGATTCGAACCGGCGCTACTGCCGTGAGAGGGCAGCGTGCTAGGCCGCTACACAACGGGGGCTTTCTTGGTGACCCCTTGCGGGATCAGTACCCCCGACCGGATTCGAACCGGCGCTACTGCCGTGAGAGGGCAGCGTGCTAGGCCGCTACACAACGGGGGCTTTCTTGGCGATCCCTTGCGGGATCAGTACCCCCGACCGGATTCGAACCGGCGCTACTGCCGTGAGAGGGCAGCGTGCTAGGCCGCTACACAACGGGGGCTTGTACTGCTTCGGTACTGCTGGGCACTGCGGTTACTGCAAGGGTACTGCGCTGGGGTACCAGGACTCGAACCTAGACTAAATGAACCAGAATCACTCGTGCTGCCAATTACACCATACCCCACCGGAGTTCAACCCCCTGACGGGGTCTTGCTCGGCGCTGCTCCGCCTGCTTGGTCCTGACGAGGTTTCTGGTCCCTCGCCGTTCCCTCCCGGGCGGCGCAGAAAGAACATTACCCGATGCCGGGCGCGGCTCCAAAATCGATAACCGCAGGCCGGGCCGGGAACGCCGCGGGCCCGGCCTGAAGCCGGGCCCGCGACCTGCTCGGAGGCTGCCTCAGGCGGCCGGAACGGCCGCCAGGGCGGCGGTCAGCCGACGCAGCGTCTCGGGGCGCCCGAGCAGCTCCATCGACTCGAACAGCGGCGGGGAGACCCGCCGGCCCGTGACGGCCACCCGCAGCGGTGTGAAGGCGAACTTGGGCTTGATGCCCAGCCCCTCCACCAGCGCCTCGCGCAGCGCCGCCTGGATCGGCTCCGGGGAGAAGTCCTCCAGCGCCTCCAGTGCCTTGATGCTGGCCTCCAGCACCGGGCGGGCGTCCGCGGTGAGCACCTTGGCCGCGTCGTCCGGGTCGAGCGTGAAGTCGGCCGGGTCGACGAAGAGGAAGCCCGCCATGTTGACGATCTCGCTCAGCACGACCATCCGCTCCTGGGTGAGCGGTGCCACCTTGGCCAGCAGCTCCAGCTGCGCGGCGGTCGGCTCGGCCGGGAGCAGGCCGGGGGCCTGCAGGTACGGCACCAGCCGGCGGACGAAGTCCTCCGGGGCCAGCCGGCGCAGGTGCTCGGCGTTGACGTGCTCGCACTTCTTCAGGTCGAAGCGGGCCGGGTTGGCGTTGACGTCCGCGATGTCGAACGCCTCGACCAGCTGCTCCACGCTGAAGATGTCGTCGTCCGCGGAGAGCGACCAGCCCAGCAGGGACAGGTAGTTGAGCAGGCCCTCACGGATGAAGCCGCGCTCGCGGTACAGGTTGAGCGAGGCCTGCGGGTCCCGCTTGGAGAGCTTCTTGTTGCCCTCGCCCATCACGTACGGCAGGTGGCCGAAGCGCGGGGTGCTGCCGTCGCCGACACCGATCTCGGCGAGCGCCGCGTACAGCGCGATCTGGCGGGGGGTCGAGGAGAGCAGGTCCTCGCCGCGCAGCACATGGGTGATGTTCATCAGCGCGTCGTCCACCGGGTTGACCAGGGTGTAGAGCGGCGCGCCGTTGGCCCGGACGATCCCGTAGTCCGGCACGTTCTCCGGCTCGAAGGTGAGCGTGCCGCGCACCAGGTCGTCGAAGCTGATGGTGGTGTCGGGCATCCGGAAGCGCAGGATGGGCTCGCGCTTCTCCAGCTTGTAGACGGCGACCTGATCGCCCGTCAGGTCCCGGCAGTGGCCGTCGTAGCCGGAGGGCCGGCCGGCCGCGCGGGCGGCCTCGCGGCGGGCGTCCAGCTCCTCGGTGCTGCAGTAGCAGTAGTAGGCGTGGCCGGCCTCGTGCAGGCGGCGGGCGACGTCGGCGTAGATGTCCATCCGCTGCGACTGCCGGTACGGCTCGTGCGGGCCGCCGGTCCCCGGGCCCTCGTCCCAGTCGAAGCCGAGCCACCGCATGGCGTCGAGCAGCTGGTTGTACGACTCCTCGGAGTCGCGGGCGGAGTCGGTGTCCTCGATCCGGAAGACCAGCGTGCCGCCGTTGTGGCGGGCGAAGGCCCAGTTGAAGAGGGCGGTACGGACCAGGCCCACGTGCGGGTTCCCGGTCGGGGACGGACAGAAACGGACCCGGACGGTGGGGTCGGTGTTAGCCACGCTTGATCACCTTGTTGGTGAGAGTGCCGATGCCTTCGATGGAGACGGCGACCTGGTCGCCGACGTTGAGGGGGCCCACCCCAGCGGGTGTACCGGTGAGGATGACGTCGCCGGGCAGCAGCGTCATGGCCTCGGAGATGTGGACGATCAGCTCGGCGACCGAGCGGACCATCAGGGAGGTGCGGCCGGTCTGCCGCGGCTCGCCGTTGACCGTGCAGGTGATGGCGAGGTCGGCCGGGTCGAGGTCGGTCTCGATCCACGGGCCGAGCGGGCAGGCGGTGTCGAAGCCCTTGGCGCGGGCCCACTGGCCCTCGCGCTGCTGGACGTCCCGCGCCGTGACGTCGTTGGCGCAGGTGTAGCCGAGGATCACCTCGGGCACCCGGTCCAGCGGGACCTCGCGGCACATCCGGCCGATCACCACGGCCAGTTCGGCCTCGTAGTGGACGTCCGAGGAGAACGGCGGGTAGGCGATCGACTCGGTCGGGCCGATCACCGAGGTGGACGGCTTGAAGAAGGTGAGCGGGACGTCCGGGACGTCGTTGCCGAGTTCGGCCGCGTGCGCCGCGTAGTTGCGGCCGACCGCGATGATCTTGTTGGGCAGCATCGGGCTGAGCAGCCGCACGTCCTGGAAGCGGTAGCTCTCGCCGGTCGGCTGGGGCTGCCCGAAGGGGTGGCCGGCCAGGGCGTGGACGACCAGTGACTCGGGCTGGGCGGGGTCGCCCTCGACCACGCCGAAGGAGACGCTGCCGGCGGCAGGGCTCCCCTCCCGGACGGAAAACCTGGCAATGCGCACGGCTGGGCTACCCCTCGCTTCGTCGGCCGCCCGGGGCGCGCCCGGGCGCTGGTGGGCGCCGCGCCCGTTGGGCCCGGCCCCGCTCAATCGTCGTCCAGGCTATCGCGTGAGCCCCCGGCTGACCGCTTTGCCCCTGTTCAGCGCGGTTGCGTCCGGCCCGCGCCGGGCCTGCCCGGGGACGCCGAAGGGCGCCTCGGCCGCACGGTGGGGTGCGGCCGAGGCGCCCTTCGGCGAAGCGGGTCCGGTCAGTCCTGCGGGACGGCGACCACCGGTGCGACCATCAGCGTGGTGCGGCGCGGGTTGGCCGTGCTGGCCGGCAGCTCGGTGGAGTAGACGACGACCTGCTCCGCCCGGCGGGCGCCGGGGATCTTGCTGAAGTCCTCGACCGAGGCCAGCGTGGTCCGGCGCGGGTTCGCCGTGGAGCGGCAGGACAGCGTGGACTTGGTGGCGGCCTTCTTCGCCTGGGACATCGCGTCAGCACCTCGGGGTCGCGGCCCGGCGCGTCCACGGGGAATCGGCGCCGGCCTGAGTGATTCGGGGGATTCTGGGCAGGCTGATCGGGGCCGTGCTCCGGATGCAGCCAGATTACGGATCTCTTTCCACAGCCACCGTGACCAAAGCTACACATTCACCTGTGATTTTGCTCACAAATTGAAGAGCAATTCTCTTATATCCGACATATCGCTGCATCAGATTTTGCCGACATACCGGAAATAACGGGCATTCGGGAAGCTCTGTGACTCTTGTTGATCTCGGGTCAGGTTGGCATGTATCCGGCGAGTGTCCGAAAAAGGCGGTATTCCGGTCCGGTTGGCACACAGTCAGTGAAGTCATGCGCGCGTTCGGTAGCGCCACGCGGGGTGCCCTGTCGGCCCTTGTTGGGATTCCGCCGCTGTGCTGGAATGCCACGGACCGTGGGTAGGGAGCAGTCCACCCCGGCGACCCGCTCTCCCGGACCGGCCGGGGTGCGGATGGAAACTCCACACCGTCCAGGCTGCGGCGACGCGGCGGGACGCCCGGTCCAGAGGTTGCGACGCCAGTGCAGGGACGTTTCAAAAGGGGTAGCGGCGCCGCGGGTGACCCGGAGTCGCGTGAGCCCACAGCAGGCCCCCAGCAGGCGGTAGCGCCCGGCGGCCCGGCCGAACCGGCCCTCGAGGCGCCCGGCCGGCCCGGCCCCGGTGGCCCCGACTCCGGCCACCCTGGCTCCGGTGGCCCCGACTCCGGCCGGCAGGAGGACGACGGGCAGCAGGACCGGAAGTCGACCCGGGACAAGCTCCGCAAGACCCTCACCCGCCGGCGCGCCAAGGGCATGAGCCGGCTGGCGCTGCGCAACTGGCGGATCCGTACCCGCCTGATCGCCCTGCTCGCCCTGCCCGTGCTCGTCGCCCTCGTCCTCGGTGGCCTGCGCATCCAGACCTCGCTAGAGGCCTCGCAGCAGCTCGCCCAGATGGCCAACCTCTCCGATCTGGCCAAGAAGGCGACCAACCTCGCCGACGCCCTGCAGAACGAGCGGGACATCAGCGCCGGGCCGATCACCCACGACCCGGCCGCCCCGCTCGACGACGACATCGTCGCCGCCCGCAAGAAGACCGACGATCTGAGCCGCACCTTCACCGCCTCCTCGGAGAAGTTCGAGAACCTGGAACTCTCCGGCGGCAAGGCGCTGCTCTTCCAGATCCGCAAGGACCTGAACTCGATCTCGGACGCGCGCAACACGCCGTACCAGAACAACCAGAACATCCAGTCGACGATCACGGCCTACGACGTGATCATCCGCGACCTGCTGTCGATCACCCAGGACATCGCGCTCGGCTCCAACAACAAGGACCTGGTCCGCGCCACCCGCGCCCTCCAGCAGTTCTCGCTGGCCAAGAACACCACCTCGCAGCAGCGCGCCCTGATCAGCGCCGCGCTCGCCAACCCGAAGGCCCCGAACCTCAGCCTGAGCGACGAGTCCTTCGGTATCCGCCTGCGCGCCTCCTACGACAACGCGCTCACCAGCTTCAACAACATCTACACCTCGCACGACCTGGACAACCTGCGCGGCCAGCTCAGCTACAACTCGGTGGTCGCCGACGCCGACCGCTACGCGCGCTCGATCCTCCAGCAGAGCGGTATCCAGCAGACCGACCCGGTCTCCTACAAGGACTGGTACGAGAAGGCCAGCGCCAAGATCACCGCCGAGCGGCGGATCGAGAGCAAGCTGATCGAGGACCTGGACGGCAAGGCCCAGGACCTCCAGTCCGCCGCCGACACCGAGGCCCTGATCATCGGTGCCGCCGTCGCCCTGGTGCTGCTCGTCGCCCTCGGTGGCGCCGGTCTGATCGCCCGCTCGATGGTGCGCTCGCTGACCAGGCTGCAGGCCGCGGCCGAGGACGTCGCCGAGCGGCGGCTGCCCGAGCTGGTCAAGACGCTCTCCGAGAGCGACCCGCACGACGTCGACGTCACCGTCGAGCCCGTCGGCGTCGACTCCGCCGACGAGATCGGCCACGTGGCGCACGCCTTCGACATGGTGCACAGCGAGGCCGTCCGCCTCGCCGCCGAGCAGGCCCTCCTGCGCGGCAACATCAACGCGATGTTCACCAACCTCTCGCGCCGCAGCCAGGGCCTCATCCAGCGCCAGCTGTCGCTCATCTCCGAGCTGGAGAGCCGCGAGGCCGACCCGGACCAGCTGGCCAACCTCTTCAAGCTGGACCACCTCGCGACCCGTATGCGCCGCAACGGCGAAAACCTCCTCGTCCTCGCCGGTGAGGACCCGGGCCGCCGCTGGACCCGCCCGGTCCCGCTGGTCGACGTGCTCCGCGCCGCCGCCTCCGAGGTGGAGCAGTACGAACGCATCGAGCTCGCCACGGTGCCGTCGGCCGAGGTCGCCGGCCGCGTCGTCAACGACCTCGTCCACCTGCTCGCCGAGCTGCTGGAGAACGCCACCTCGTTCTCCAGCCCGCAGACCCGGGTCCGGGTCACCGGCCACGCCCTGCCGGACGGCCGGGTGCTGGTCGAGATCCACGACACCGGCATCGGCCTGAGCCCCGACGACCTCGCCGACATCAACGAGCGGCTGGCCAGCCCGCCGACCGTGGACGTCTCGGTCTCCCGTCGCATGGGCCTGTTCGTGGTCGGCCGCCTGTCGCTGCGTCACGGCATCCGGATCCAGCTGCGCCCCAGCGACTCCGGCGGCACCACCGCGCTGGTCATGCTCCCGGTGGACGTCACCAACTCGGCCGACCGCCGCGGCGCCGGCCGGCCCGGCTCCGCGCAGGCCAAGCAGCAGCGCGGGGCCGCCCCGACGCCGCGTCAGCAGCGCCAGATGCCCGGCAACCCCAACGGCGGCCCGAACGGCGGCCCGGCCGCGCTCGGCCAGGGCCCGGCGGGCGGCGCCCCGCAGGGCCGTCCGCAGCTCGGCCAGGGCGGCCCCGGCGGCCAGGCGGGCCCGGGTGCGCCGGGTGCGCCCGCCGGCCCGGGTGGCCGGCCCGGGCAGGGCGGCCGCAACGGTGGCGGTCTGCCGACCCGGCAGGCCGGCCAGTCGCTGCGCGAGGGCCAGCAGCCGCAGGGCAAGCAGCCGCAGGGCCAGCCGGCACCGAACCAGCAGGGCGGTCTGCCCCCGCAGGGCCCGGGCCGGCAGGGCCCGCCGCAGGGCGGCCCGGGCGGTCTGCCGCGCCGCGGCGGCCAGCAGCCCGGCCGGCCGCAGCCCGCTCAGGGCCGGCCCGCCGACGGCGGCCGCCCCGGCCAGGAGCGTCCGCGCGCCGAGTTCGACGGCGGGCCCGGTGCCCGGACCGCCGAGCAGCCGCAGCACGGCTGGGCCGACCAGCCGGGCCGTCCGGGTGGGCCCGGCGGGCCGCAGGGCCAGGGGGCCCGTCCGGGCAACCGCCCGCAGGACGGGCTGCCGCAGCGCCGCCAGCCGGGGCAGGCTCCGCAGGGACCGGGTGCCCCGGGCGGCCAGGCTCCGCAGGGGCCGCGCCGGCCGCAGCGTCCCGGCCCCGGCCCGGAGGCGCCGCAGCGCGCCCAGCAGCCGCAGCTCCCGCCGCAGCAGTTCCAGCCGCAGCCGCCGCAGCAGGCCCAGCCGCTGCCGTCGGCCGAGCCGTCGTCGATGGAGAGCACCGCGCAGTTCGCCCGGCCGCGCTTCGAGGCCAGCGAGATCGACCCGCGTGACCCGCTGGGCCTCGGCCTGGTCGAGCCGGTGCTGCCGAACGTGCCGACCCCGCCCCGTCCGGAGCCGGTCCGCCAGGAGCAGGCGCGGCCCGAGCCGGTCCGGCAGGAGCAGTTCCGCCAGGAGCCGATGGCGCTGCCGACCGGCCCGTCCGAGGGCGGTGCCCAGGGCGGTCTGCCGGACTTCGGGCAGGACGGGCAGTCGTGGGCCCGCGAGGACGGCCGGGCCCGCTCGTACCAGCCGCGCCGGCCCGGGACGACCGCGCCGGGCTTCCAGGAGCCGGCACCGGGTCAGCAGGCCCAGGCCCAGCAGGCTCCGGCCCAGCAGGCCCAGCAGGCCGAACAGGCTCAGCAGCCGCAGCCGGGCCAGCCGGCCGGTCCGGACGACGCCCCGTGGCGCCCGTCCGCGAACGACGAGCGCTGGCGCCGGGCCGAGCAGGTCCGCGAGCCCTCCACCAGTGGCGTCACCATGTCCGGCCTCCCCCGGCGGACCCCGCAGGCCAACCTGGTCTCCGGCACCGCCGAGGCGTCCCCGCTGACCGGTCCGCAGGTCTCCCGCGCCCCCGAGGAGGTGCGCGGCCGGCTGACCAACCTGCGGCGCGGCATCCAGCAGGGCCGCCGGGCCGGTGCGGAACAGGCTGGCCAGGGCAACCCGGCGGGCTTCAACCATGGTGTCCAGCAGCCCGGCTTCGACGGTTTCGGAGGCCGGGAAGACGGCAACGGCGCAGATCATCAGGAGCGTTGAGTTGAATCAGATGAGCCAGGCCGCACAGAACCTGAACTGGCTGATCACCAATTTCGTGGACAACACCCCCGGGGTGTCGCACACGGTGGTGGTCTCCGCGGACGGCCTCCTGCTGTGCATGTCCGAGGGATTCCCCCGCGACCGCGCCGACCAGCTCGCCGCCGTCGCCTCCGGCCTCACCTCCCTCACCTCCGGCGCCAGCCGGATCTTCGAGGGCGGCGAGGTCAACCAGACCGTCGTCGAGATGGAACGCGGATTCCTCTTCCTCATGGCGGTCAGCGACGGCTCCGCCCTCGCCGTACTCGCCTCCCCCGACTCCGACATCGGCCTCGTCGGATACGAAATGGCCCTGCTCGTCGACCGGGCCGGCGCCGTCCTCACCCCCGCACTCCGCGCAGAGCTTCAGGGCAGTCTTTTGCACTGAGCGGACATCCCCCCGTCCCACCTCCCCGCCGGGTCTGACCCGACCAGGCCCGGCGTCTCACCCTCAGCTACCCTCAGGCAGCTGATTTCGCCTCGGCTGGCACCGCCCCAGCTGGAACCGGCTGCCCAAGGCTGCAGCACAAGGAGGACCCATGACCCCGCCTTCGACACCCGCCGGCTCGTACGGCAGTGGGTACGGCAGCGGCTACGGCGGGCAGCAGTCCGACGGCTACGAGCAGCAGCCGCTGGTCCGCCCGTACGCGATGACCGGAGGCCGTACCAGGCCCCGGTACCAGCTCGCCATCGAGGCGCTGATCTCGACCACCGCCTCGGCCGACCGGACCGGCGGCCTGCTGCCGGAGCACACCCGGATCGTCAGCCTCTGCCGTGAGGTCAAGTCCATCGCGGAGATCTCCGCACTGGCCGGCGTGCCACTCGGTGTGGCCCGCATCCTCGTGGCCGACCTGGCCGAGGCCGGCCTCGTCGCCATCCACCAGCCCGCCGCCGCGGGCGAGTCGGGCGGAACGCCCGATGTCACGCTGCTCGAAAGGGTCCTCAGTGGACTTCGCAAGCTCTAACGCGGCCGCCCCCACCCGCGCCACCACCTCCGCGAAGATCGTCGTCGCCG
>NZ_JBIUYD010000036.1:0-68453 GCF_044744345.1 Kitasatospora sp. NPDC087315
GTGCGGTCAAGAGGGTGTTCAGGTCGGTCGTCACAAACTGATCTTGGACACCCTCTGCCCTTTGGCGGGCCAGAACTTCGGATCTACTCGTCTAGCGTCCGTCCGGCCGGGTGACCGCGGTCTCGACCCCGTCCAGCAGGACGGCGAGGCCGGTGCGGAAGCTCTCCCTGGTCTGGCCCTCCAGGTAGCCGCCGTCCTCCGCCGCGGGGGCGGCGGCGCCGCTCTCCAGGGCGGTCAGCAAGGGGAAGCGATCGGCGAAGTCCGGTGCGAGTTCGGCGAGTTGGGTGGACCGGGCGGACCACCACTCCTCGTCGGGCACCCCGGTGGCGGAGGCGGCCGCGCGGGTGTCGGCGGCGACCTGCGCCATCCCGCGCACGAACTGCCAGAGCGTGCTGACCACGCCTCGCAGCAGCCGGGGCTCCAGGCCCGTCCCGTGCAGGATCCGCAGCACCGTCTCCATCGCGCCCAGTTCGGACGGGCCGAGCACCGGGCGGGCCTGGGAGACCTGGAGCATCCAGGGGTGGCGCAGACAGCAGGCGAAGAGGTCCTCGGCCCAGGTGGTGAGGGCGGGCCGCCAGCCGGCGGCGAGGTCGTAGTCGGTGGGCAGTTCGGCCAGGGCCCGGTCGTGCATCAGATCGACCAGTTCGGCCTTCCCCGGCACGTAGGTGTACAGGGCCATGGCGGTGCGGCCCAGCCGCTCGCCGACCGCGCGCATCGACAGCGCGCCCATCCCCTCGGCGTCGGCCACCGCGAGGCCGGCCGTCACGATCGCGTCCACGCTCAGGCCGGGCTTGGGGCCGCTGCGCCCGGTACGGGGCCGGTCCGGCGCGCGCCAGAGCAGGGACATCGAGCGGCGGGCGTCGCCCTGTCCGGCGAAGACGACCACGGCGGCAACTCCTTATGCCGTAAAGTATCCTCGGTCGAGGTAACTCCTTATGGCGTAAGGTTATCAGTCGGTGGAACGGAACCGGAGGGTTCGACAGTGCTACTGCCCGTCACGTTCATCCAGGTCACCCAGGTCGAGCGGCTCACTCCGCGGATGGCCCGGGTCACCTTCGAGGCCGAGACCCTCGACGAGACCGTCGGCCGGCTGCCGGACCAGCAGGTGAAACTCTGCTTCCCCCGGGAGGGCCAGGCCGAGCCCGTCCTCCCGGCACGGAGCGAGGACCCGATGGGCTGGTACCGGGCCTGTCTCGCGGTCCCCGAGGCCGAGCGGCCCTGGCTGCGCAGCTTCACCGTCCGCCACCGCCGGCCCGGTACCAGGCTGCTGGAGATCGACTTCGTCCTGCACGGGGACAGCGGGCCGGCTTCCGGCCCGGACAGCGGTCCTGACGGCGGCCCGGCCGCCGCCTGGGCGCGCCGCGCCCGGCCCGGGGACCGGCTCGGCATGGTCGGGCCGTCCGAGCTCTACGCCCGGCCCGTCCCGCTCGCCACCGCCGTCGCCGAGGCCGACTGGGTACTGCTCGCCGGGGACGAGACGGCGCTGCCCGCGATCGGCACCCTGCTGGAGGCCCTGCCCCCGGGCACCGGGGCGGTCGCGTTCATCGAGGTCGCGGAGGAGGCCGAGCGGCAGCGGCTGGACAGCCGGGCCGACCTCACCGTCCACTGGCTGCACCGCGACGGCGCCGCCCCCGGCGGACCGCTGACCGCCGCCGTCCGGGCCGCCGACCTGCCCGGCGGCACACCGTTCGCCTGGCTGGCGGGGGAGGCCGCCGCCGTCCGCGCGCTCCGCCGCCATCTGGTGGAGGAGCGCGGGCTGGCCAGGCCGTCCGTCGAGTTCGCCGGGTACTGGCGGCACCGGCTCACCCAGGACGACGCGCCCACCGAGGAGGACCTGGCCGACGCCCGGGAGAAGCTCGCCCAGGCCGCGCGGGACCAGTAGCGGCGGCGACGGCCGGACCGGCAGGGCCGGGGTGTCCGGGCGCGGGCCCGGACACCCCGACCGCTCAGAACCGCCAGGCGGGATCGTTGGCGATCGCCAGCAGGGCGGCGGTCTCCAGGGCGGCCTCCGGGCGGGCGGTCCACTGCTGCAGGGTGACCGTCCGGCCGTCGGCGCGCTGCACCCGGACGTACTGCGAGCCGCGGCCGTCCTGCGGGAAGGTCAGCGTGACCGTCTCCGCCCGGGCGCCGTCGGCGAGTTCGACCACCTGGCAGTCGTTCGTCGGCACCACGTCCGCCGGGGCGGGCACGCCGGGCCGGGCGGTGACCTTCGGCAGGGCGATCCGGGCGCAGAACGGGACCTTCGGCGCGTCGGCGGTGCGGTCGGCGCCGCCGATGAACTCCACCGGGCCGGTGCCGCCGTCCCAGTCCACCCGGAAGGTCCGGCCGGGGATGTCGCCCTCGCGCACGGTGGTGGCACCGGACGGGAGCAGCCCGGCCAGTGCGTCGCCGAGCTGCCGGCTGGTCCAGTCGGTGGGGCGGCCGGTGCCCGGGCCGAAGGAGTCCGGGCGCAGCGTCTGCGGGGCGTCGCCGGCCGAGCCGGCCAGGACCAGCGGCCCGGCCAGCGGGTCGGCGGCGGCCACGGCGGCCGGGCCCGGTGTGCCCGGGGCGGCGGGCGCCCCACCGGTGCCGGGGGTGGCCACCACCAGCGCGGTCAGCGCGGCGGTGGCCGCCACCCCGGCGCCGGCGCGGGCGAGGCGGCGCCGCGCGCCCCGGCGGCGGCCGGCCGCGACCGCCGCGCCGACCGTGTCGGCGCGCAGCGGCGGTTCGGCGCCGAGCCCGGCCGCCAGCAGGGTCCGGACCTCGTCGTGCTCGTTCAGGGCGTCGTCGATTCTCACAGGGCTTCCTTCAGTGGGGTGGGGGTGGTGGCGAGCTCGCCGAACGGGTCGGTCTCGCCGAGCAGTTCGCGCAGCCGGACGAGGGCCCGGGCGCTGTGGCTCTTGACGGTGCCGGCGGTGCAGCCGAGTGCCTTGGCGGTGGCCGCGATGTCCAGGTCCGCCCAGAACCGCAGCACCACCACCGCGCGCTGACGCGGCGGCAGGGCGGCCAGGGCGGCCCGGATCTGGAGGCCGAGCGAGGGGTCCGTCCCCGGGCCGGCCCGGTCGGGCAGCTCGGGGGTCGGGTCCTCGCGCCGCCAGCGGCGCCGGGTGTGGTCGATGCAGGCCCGGGTCAGCACCCGGTGGGCGTAGGCCTCCAGGTTGTCGATCCGGTGCCGCTTTCCCCACACGGTGTACAGCTTGGCCAGCGCCGTCTGCGTGATGTCCTCGGCGTGGTGCCAGTCACCGCACATCAGGTACGCGGTCCGCCGCAGGTGCGGCAACCGGTCCTCGGCGAAGCCGCGGAATTCCTCCAGGTCTGCGGTACGCACAGCGCACGCCCTCCGTTCGTCTCTGATCACTCCGACGGAGCCGGCCACCCCGGGGGATGACACCGGACCACGAAAATCTTTTCGGATTTTTTCTGCCGCCCCAGGACATCCTCCGGCCCCGGCACTTCCGTCGATCCCTCGGCAGGACCAGTGAGCGGCACCCGAACCGAGGGCGCCGCCCGACCGAGAGGATATGAATGCAAGGCATACGGACGGCGGGCCGGTGGACGGCCGCCGTACTGGGCGCGGTGCTGGCCGCCACGGCGGTCACCCCGGCCGCCTCGGCGGCACCCGCACCGGCCGGGGAGCACCCGGGCACCGCACCGGGCCGCCTGGTGCACGTCACCCTGATCACCGGCGACCGGGTCACCGCCCGGATCGGCGCCGACGGCACGGTGGCGGTCGTCGCCGTCAAGCCCGGCACCGGCCGCGAGGAACTGACCTTCAGCCAGGAGCCCGGCCCCTTCGGCACGCTCGGGCTCATCCCGCAGGACGCCGCCGAGCCGCTGCGCGCGGGCCGCCTCGACCCCCGGCTGTTCGACATCGCCGGGCTGGTCGCCCAGGGCTACGACGACGAGCACAGCCCCGACCTGCCGCTGATCGTCGGCTACGACACGGCGGGCGGAAAGAGCCTCGCCCCCGCCGCCCCGCCCGCGGGCACCAAGGCGGTCCGCGCGCTGGACAGCGTGCACGGCAGCGCGCTGCGCGCGGAGAAGAGCCGGACCGGCGAACTCTGGCGACAGCTCGGCCAGTCCACCAGCGGCCGGTCCATCACCGGGTCGGCCCCCGGCGGAGTGCACAAGGTCTGGCTGGACGGCAAGGTCGGCGCCGCGCTCGACCGCTCCACCGCGCAGATCGGCGCCCCGTAGGCCTGGCAGTCCGGCTGGACCGGAAAGGGCGTCAAGGTCGCCGTGCTGGACACCGGCATCGACGCGGGCCACCCCGACCTCGCCGGCTCGGTCGGCGAGACCTCCGACTTCACCGGACAGCCCTCGGGCGTCGCCGACGGCGACGGGCACGGCACCCACGTCGCCTCGATCGTCGCGGGCGACGGCGCCGCCTCCGACGGCCGCTTCAAGGGCGTCGCCCCCGACGCCGAACTGCTCGTCGGCAAGGTCCTCGACGACGAGGGCCACGGCCAGGAGTCCTGGGTGCTCCAGGGCATGGAGTGGGCCGCCGCCCGCGCGCCGATCGTCAACGTCAGCCTCACCGGCCCGCCCACCGACGGCACCGACCCGATGGCCCAGGCCGTCAACACCCTCTCCGCCCGCTACGGCACCCTGTTCGTCGCCGCCGCCGGCAACAGCGGCAGGGCCGGCACCGTCGGCACCCCCGGCTCGGCCGACGCCGCGCTCACCGTCGGCGCCGTCGACCGCGACGGCACCCTCGCCGGCATCTCCAGTCAGGGCCCGCGCACCGGCGACCACGCCGTCAAGCCGGACCTCACCGCGCCCGGCACGGGCATCGTCGCCGCCCGGGCGGTCGGCACCGACGGCCAGAGCCCGGTCAGCGACCGCTACACCGCCATCTCCGGCACCTCGATGGCCGCCCCGCACGTCGCGGGCGCCGCCGCGCTGCTCGCCCAGCAGCACCCGGACTGGAAGGGCCCACAGCTCAAGGCCGCCCTCACCTCCTCCGCCCGGCCGGCCGCCGGCCAGAGCGCCTACCAGCAGGGCGCCGGACTGACCGACCTCGCCCGCGCCACCGGCCAGAGCGTGTACGCGACCGCCGACGGCACCGGGATCCACTTCGACGGCCCACCCGCGGGCCCGGCCGTGACCCGCACCGTCACCTACCACAACCCCGGCCAGGCGCCGGTCACCCTCGACCTGGCCGCCGCCGTCACCGACCGCGCCGGTGCCGCGGGCCCGGCCGGGGCGTTCACCGTCACGCCCGCCCGGCTGACCGTCCCGGCCGGCGGCACCGCCGAGGCCACCGTCACCGTCGACCCGGGCCGCGTCCCGGCCGGCGCCTCGCTCACCGGGCGGCTGGCCGGCACCGCCCCCGGCGGCATCGCCGTCGGCACCGCGTACGCGGTGAGCCGGGAGGCCGTCCGGCACACCGTCACCGTCCAGGCCGTCGACCGCAACGGCGCACCCGTCGGCCCCGGCGACCGGGAGAACGGCGCCTCCCAGGTCCGGCTGCTGGACCTCGACACCCACGAGTCGTACGGCCTGACCTTCGACAACGGCACCGCCACCGCCACCGTCCCCGAGGGCCGCTACAACCTGGGCGGCAAGCTGGTCACCCCCGGCGCCGACGGCGTCAAGCCGACCAGCACCATGTTCCTCCAGCCCGAGATCGAGCTGCGCCGCGACGGCCTGCTCACGCTGGACGCCCGCCAGGGACGCCAGATCACCGTCGCCGTGCCGGACCGGCGCGCCACGCCGTACTCGCTCTCGGCCGGCTACTGCTACCGGGCCGTCAAGGACGGCGACTGCACGGACGTCGCCCTGATGATCGCCCGGCCCGGCAACCTGTACGTCATCCCCGGCGGCCGGATCACGACCGGGACGCTCGACTTCTCCGTCCAGAGCATCCAGCACGGCCCGGCGACCGGCACCGGACCGCTGCCCGACCGCTACGACTTGCTGCTGCACACCACCGGACCGCTGCCCGACCCCGCCTTCACGGTCGGCCGCGGCGACCTCGCCACCCTGAAGACCGTCTACTACGCGTCGGCGCCCGGCACCGCCGGCAGCCTGAGCAGCTACGCCGAGGCGGGCGGGATCGGCGGACTCTCCATCGTCGAACCCGACTTCGCCCTGCCCGCGGCCCGCACCGAGTACGTCACCGTCCGCGACCAGCGGCGCGAGACGTCCTTCGGCCAGCGGACCGGCCCCGGTGGCGAGTACTACCCGTCGGCCGTCACCCAGAGCGGCACCGTGCTCTGCGCGGCCGGTGCCACCTGCGTCGAGCGGTGGAACGCCGCCGTGACCGGCCCCGGCCTCGCCCCCGTCAAGAACGGCGCGCCCGCCGTCGCCCGCGGCAGCGACGGCACCCTCACCGTCTTCCCGCAGCTGTTCACCGACGCCGCCCCGGGCCACTACGGCTCCCCGCTGCCCGACCTGCTGGACGACACCGTCCACCTCGAACTGGAGCGGGACGGCAAGCGGATCGGCGCGAGCGACCAGCCGGCCGCCGACTTCGCCCTCCCGGCCGCCGACTCCGCCTACCGGCTGACCGCCAGGGGAACCCGGGCCGAGCCCTGGGCGCTCTCCGGCACCGTCGAGGCGGTCTGGACGTTCCGCTCCGCCGCCGTCGCCCCCGGACCGGGCGGCGCCCCGCGCACCGCCCCGCTGCCGATCGGCGTCGTCCGCTTCAACGCCCCCGTCAACGCCGAGAACCAGGCGCCGCGGGACCGGCACACCCTCACCGCCAAGGTCGAACGGCAGGCCGGCGCGCCCGCCGCCAGGACCAAGCGCCTCACCGTCCAGGTCTCCTTCGACGACGGCGCCGGCTGGCAGGACGCCCCGGTCACCACCACCGACGGCGTCCACCGGATCACCGTCACCCCGCCCGCCGGGGCCGGCCCCTTCGTCTCGCTGAGGACGGCCGCCGAGGACGCCGACGGCGGCACGGTCCAGCAGACCGTGCTGCGCGCCTACCGGCTGAAGCCGTGACAGCCGCCCCGCCGTCCGGCCGCACCCGGTCGGCCGGACGGCGGGGCGCCCCGGGCCCGGGGATTCCCGGGCGACGCCGCTGGGCAGGGTCGTCAGCGAACGGCCGGACGGGGTCCGGCCCGGTGACGACCTGAGGAGCGGGTGTGGACAACGCGGTCGAACATAGCCACGTCGAGGTGAACGGTGTCAGGCTCCACATCGCCGAGCAGGGCGAGGGACCACTGGTCCTGCTGCTGCACGGTTTCCCGGAGAGCTGGTACTCCTGGCGGCACCAGTTCGCCCCGCTCGCCGCGGCCGGCTACCGGGTCGTCGCCCCCGACCAGCGCGGCTACGCCCGCAGCGAGCAGCCGGCCGATGCCGACGCCTACACCCTGCTCCACCTGGTCGGCGACGTCACCGCCCTGATCCACGCGCTCGGCGAGGAGCGGGCGGTGGTGGTCGGCCACGACTGGGGCGCACCCGTCGCCTGGACCACCGCGCTGCTCCGCCCCGACCTGGTGCGCGGCGTGGCCGGCCTGAGCGTGCCACCGCTGCTGCCCGGCGGGCTGCCCCCGCTGCGCCAGGCCCGGGAGAACTACGGCGAGGGCTTCTACCAGATCTACTTCCAGCAGCCGGGCGTCGCCGACGCCGAACTCGCCGAGGACGTGCGGTCCACCTTCCGCCGCATCCTGGGCAGGGGGTCCGGAGGCGGCTCCGGCCGGCCGCGCCCCTGGGTCGTCCCGGCCGGGCAGCGGCTGCTGGACACCGTCCCCGAGCCGGAGCACCTGCCCGACTGGCTGACCAAGGACGACATCGAGGCCTTCGCGGCCGACTACGCCGGGCACGGCGGAGACGCCTTCACCGGCCCGCTCAACTGGTACCGCAACATCGACCGCAACAACGAGCTGCTCGCGCCCTTCGGCGGCCTCGCCATCACCGTGCCAGTCCTGTACGTGGTCGGTGAGCAGGACATGGTGAACGCGCTGGTCGGACCGGACCGGATGCGGACGGCCCTGGAGCGCTTCGCGCCCCGGCTGCACCGGCACGTCACCCTGCCGGGCACCGGCCACTGGACGCAGCAGGAGCGGCCGGCCGAGGTCACCGCCGCGCTGCTGGACTTCCTGGGGCAACTGGACGGCTGAACCGGACGCGCCCGGCGGCTGCCGTGACCAGGCGTCAGACCGGCAGCAGCCGGGCGATCAGCTCGCCCAGCCGGCGGGCGTTGCGGCAGGAGTGCATCTCCACCACCTCCGCGTAGGCCGGTGCGGCGGAGTCGCCCGCCCCCCAGAGCGAGGGCTGCTCCGGGTTGAGCCAGTACACCCGTCGGGCCCGCCCGGCGATCCGGCGCAGCGCGGGCAGGTTGGGGTCGCGGTGGTTGTTCCGCGCGTCGCCGAGGATCAGTACGCCGGTGCGCGGGCCGACCGCGTCCAGGTGGTGCTCGGCGAACTCGCCCAGGGCGGAGCCGTAGTCGCTGTTGCCGTGGTGGCCCATCACCTTCGTCTCGGTGAGGATGCGCCGGGCCAGCAGCGCCGGATCGCCGTCGCCGCCGGAGAGCAGACCGGTCACCTCGGCGGTGCGGTTGACGAAGGCGAACACCCGGACCCTGCTGAACTGGTCGCTCATCGCCCGCACCAGCAGCATGGTGAAGTCGGCGAACCCGGCGACCGAACCGGAGACGTCGCAGAGCAGCACCAGCTCCGGACGGGCCGGCCTGCGCACCCGGTAGGCCGGGCGCAGCGGCACCCCGCCGGTGCCGAGCGAGCGGCGCAGGGTGCGGCGCAGGTCGATCCGCCCCCGGGCCGCCCGGCGGCGCCGGGCGGCCAGCCGGGTGGCCAGCTTGCGGGCCAACGGCTGTACGGTGCGGCGCAGTTCGGCGAGCTGGTCGCGGCCGGCGGCGAGGAAGTCGATCCGGTCGGCGCTGGGTGCGACGGCGCGCTCGGCGATCCGCTCGGCGCCGCGCAGCTCGGCCACCCGGCGACGGGCCTCGGTGCCGACCAGGGCGCGGAAGTCCTGGACGCGGCGGCGGACCTCGTCGGCGAGGAGACGGTCGGAGAAGTCCGGGGCGGTGCCGTCGCGCAGGGCCGCCAGGACGCGGGCGAGCAGGGTCTCCGGCGCGAGGCGGCTGAGCGTCTGGTGGGCGGACCAGCCGTCCGAGCCGGGGGTGGCGCCGGTGCCGTACCGGCCGAGCGCGGCCACCGCCTCGCCGGCCAGCCGGGCCTGGGCCGCCCGGTCGTCGGCGGCGAGGGCGGCGGCGAGGCGCTCGCGCAGGCCCTCGCGCACCTCCTGGTACGGGTTTCGGCGTGGGTCCCGCTGTTGGTCCTGCCGCGCTCCGGGGCCCTGCCGCGGGTCGGTCGGCGGGTGGGCCCGGGCGGCCTCCGGTGCGCCGACGCCGAGCGGGAAGAACAGGTCGAAGGTGGCGTCGAACACCGCCCGCTGCCCGGCCGAGCGCAGGAGCGCGGCGGCCAGGCCGGCCCTGGCCTGCTCCCGGTCGTCGAGGCCGAGGACGTCGAGCACCGCCGCCGCGTCGACGGTCTCGGCCGGACCGGTCCGCAGCCCGTGGCTGCGCAGCGCCCGGACGAACGCCGTCAGGCGTGCGGAGGTGTCGCCGGCCGGGGGAGCGCTCACGCCAGGGTGAGTTTCTGCGCGGCCTTCCGTACGTCGTCCTGGTGTTTGAGGATCACCCCGAGGGTGTCCCGGACCATCGCCTCGTCCAGCGTGTCCGCGCCGAGCGCCAGCAGGGTGCGGGCCCAGTCGATGGTCTCGGCCACCGACGGGGCCTTGCGCAGGTCCATCGCCCGCAGCGCTCCGACCACCCGGACCAGCGACTCGGCGAGCGCCGCGTCCAGGCCCGGCACCTTCAGCCGGACGATCCGGCGCTCCAACTCGGCATCCGGGTAGTCGAGGTGGAGGAAGAGGCAGCGGCGGCGCAGCGCCTCGGAGAGCTCGCGGGTGGCGTTGGAGGTGAGCAGGACGAAGGGCCGGCGGCTCGCGGTGACGGTGCCCAGCTCGGGCACGGTGATCTGGAAGTCGCCGAGCACCTCGAGCAGCAGGGCCTCCACCTCGACGTCGGCCTTGTCCATCTCGTCGATCAGCAGCACGGTCGGCTCGTCGCCGCGGATGGCGGTCAGCAGCGGCCGGGGGAGCAGGAACTCCTCGCCGAAGATGTCGCCGCGGGCCTGGTCCCAGCTCTCGTCCCGGCCGGCGGTGATCCGCAGCAACTGCTTGGCGTGGTTCCACTCGTACAGGGCGCGGGCCTCGTCGATGCCTTCGTAGCACTGGAGCCGGACCAGCCGGGCCCGGCCGACTTCGGCCACCGCCTTGGCGAGTTCGGTCTTGCCGACCCCGGCAGGCCCCTCGACGAGCAGCGGCTTGCCCAGGCGGTCGGCCAGGAAGACGGTGGTGGCCACCGCGGTTGAGGCCAGGTAGCCCGTCCGCGCCAGTTTCGCGGCCGTGTCCGCCACCGATTCGAAGAAGCCCGTTCCGTCGCCGCTCATCCGCGCTCCGCTCCCCGTCGGCTTGTTCCTGTGCGCCACCCTACCGGTGAGTCACTTCGCTGTCCGCGCGTCGCGTGGGCGACCGGGCTGCCGGCCTCGGCCGCCGTCGGCGGCGGTCTGCTGACCGGCGGGCCCGGAGTGGGGAGGGCCGGTCGTCGAGGTGGGCCGTGACCGTGCGTTCATCGACCAGGTCCGGACCTTCCGACCCGGACGGACGGCGGTGACACGCCGAGCGGCGGGGGGGGGGGGGCCGGGGGCGGCGGCGCGCCCGCCGGGGCCGCGCACCCGCTGGTCGCCGGTGAGGGGCGGGGGCTCCCCGCGTGCCGGGGGGGCGGGGGGGGGGGTGGGGCCGGTGGGGGGGGGCCCGCGCCCGCGGGCCGCCGGGGCTTCCCGCCGCGGGCGCCCCCGCGCCCCCGGGGGCCCCCCACGCCGCTCGGTCCGTTTCGGTCCGCTACCGCTTTTCGGGGAGGGTCAGTTGACCCAGATGGGCGGGTTGCCCGGGCGGGAGATGTCGAGGACCTGCCCGTAGGTGGCGGTGAAGTAGCCGGCGGCGAAGCAGGTGCTGGGGCCGGAGTACTTGCTGAAGGCCTGGGAGGCGAAGCCGATGGTGTTACCGGTGTTGTTGGTGGTGCCGGAGAGGCTGCCGGGCGCGCGGTAGACGCAGGTGATGGTGCCGAGGATGGTGTTCAGCACCATGGTGGTCTGGATCGGCGCGGCCGCGCTGGACGGGCTGAGCGTCACGGGGTTGCCCGCGGCATCGCTCACCGAGTTGGTGAACGGCAGGTTGTTGACCGTGATGCTCTGCACGCCGGTGAGGCCGAGCACGTTGGACGTGCAGGAGGCGAAGGTCTGGCTGTTGAGCTGCTCGGTGGCGACGCCCGGCGCGGCCGGGTTGGCGGTGACGGTCGCGGAGAAGGAGGAGCCGGCGCACTTGATGCCGCTCGTCCCGGTCGCGCTGGAGTAGAAGCTGGCGTAGGTGCCGGGGACCAGGTTGGCGCTGAGGACGTCGCCGACGGGGACGTCGGTTCCGGCCGAGCCGGCACCGCCGTAGGTCAGCACGGCGGAGCCGGCGGCCTGGGCGGGGGTGACGGCGGCGGTGGCCAGGGCCACGGCGGCCAGGGCTGCGGTACCGAGGGTGCGGCGGATGCGCATGAGGGTGTGCCTCTCTCCGTGAGGAGCCGGGTGGGGTGCCCGCCGGAACGCGTGGAGGTGCGCGCGGACGTGGGCGGGGGGCGCGCCGACGTGAGCACGACGTGAGCACGGCGGGTGCGGTGCGGGTGTGCGTCGTTCGTGCGTCGTTCGTGCGCCGGACGGGCGTTGGACGTGCGGCACGGTGGACGGCGACTCGGCGGGCCCGGCGCCACGGGCCCGCCCGTACGGCGAGAAGGTGCTGGCGGTGCAGGAAGGTGCAGAGAGGTGCGAGGTGGTGCGGGGAGTGCGGTGGGGGTGCACGTCGACGGCTGCCACCGCCGGGTATGCGTTCGCCGTACTGAACAGCCGGAACGCGTGGAGGTTTCCGGCGGCTCGTCGCCGTCCGATTGGAAACCTGCGAGTGTTGTAAACCAGCCCCTGCTTCAATGTCAAGGCAGAGAACAGGAGTTGGCCATGGACCTGAACACCGTCCGGAGTGACGGGACGCCGCTGCTGCCCGGTGCCCGCACCGGGCGTGACCCGGCCCGGTCGATCAAGCGAGGCCCGAGCCGGCTGCCGCCGGACGTGGTCGCCGCCACCCAGCGGGAGCGCCTGCTCGACGGCCTGGTCCACACCGTCGCCGAACACGGCTACCAGCGCGCCACGGTGAGCGACATCTGCCGCGCCGCCGGGGTGACCAGGCCGGTCTTCTACGAGCTGTTCAGCGGCAAGGAGGATGCCTTCCTGGCCGCCCACCGGCACGGCACCGGTGTGGTGATCCGGCGGATGGCGGCCGCCTTCGCGGCGGCGCCCGACTGGTGCTCCGGCATCCGTGAGGCGCTGCGCGCGATGCTCTACCTGCTCGCCGGCGTACCGGCGTTCGCCACCATGGCGGTGATCGAGATCGACGCCGTCGGCCCGGCCGGGCGTCGCGAGCGCGACCAACTCCTCACCCGATTCCGGGCGTTCTTCGCCGAGGTGCCACAACCTCCGGGCGGGGTACCGGTGGAGGCGTTGGTGGATGCGGTGGTCGGCGGTGTCTACAGCGCGCTCCACCGCCGCATCGATGCCGACCGGACGGATGAACTCCCTGATCTGCTACCGGCCTTGAGCCTGTTCTGCCTGGCGACCTTCCTCGGGCCGGCCGAGGCCGCCCGGCGGCTGGGCGGTGCCGTCGGCGGACGATGATCCTTCGTGCACCCGTATTGACCCGTCGGATACCGGGCAGTAGCTTCCCAGTTACCCAACTGCGGTCCGTCCGGACCGCCCCGCTGCCGAGGGGCGTCCGAACCGGTCGGGCCCGCAGAACGCTGTCCGCGCCAGGACAACGTGCCAGTGCCTGCCCATCCCACTCATCGAGGGAGCACACATGGCCACGTCCGAGGACGCAGCCCCCACGCCCGAAACCGCCGGGACGCCCGCCGGGACACCTGCCGGGTCCAGAGGCCGGGTCCGGCTGCGGCGTACGGCCCTGATGGCGGTACCCGCCGTCGTTGCCGGCGCCGTGCTGATGACCCTCACCGCGCAGGGTGTACTCGCCGCCCAGTTCTCCATCTCCGGAATGCCGTTCACCGTCACCGCCGACAGCCTCGACGGTGTGGGCTTCGAACAGTTCGGCAGCCTGGACCACATGATCGACGACAGCCCGAACGCCGGGGACACCGGCGGGCAGGTCCTGGTCGCGGTCTCGGCGATCAAGAACGCCTCGCTCACCAAGCTCTGCCAGAGCGTCGACCTCGGCGGCATCAACCTGCTGATCAAGGCCGGCGACGCGGGCACCCCCGTCACCGCCACCGACCTCACCACCGACTCGGACCTGTTCTCCGGTGACGCGTCGTTCACCAACATCGAGATCGGCGGCGACGCCAGCACCTACACCAAGGCCGGGGTCAAGGGCCTGCCGGGTGTGTTCGGGCAGCAGGCCGACACCGTCACCGTCCACAACCTGCGCCAGCACAACTATGCCACCACCGCAGGGGCGTTCAGGCTGCCCAACCTGCGGCTGAGCTTCAGCTCGGAGGGCTGCTGACGGTGTCCGATCCCGTACCCGACGGCGCGGTGCCCGGTGCGGCCGAGGCCGTCGAGCCGGTGGTTCCGGTGCCTGACGCCGCCGTGCCCGAAGCCGCCGTGCCGAGCGCTGTCGTGCCGAGCGCCACCGTGCCGGGTGTCGCCGGTGCCGAGGCCGTCGAGCCGGTGGCCGTCGAGCCCGGGGCCCCGGTGTCCGCTGGGGCCCCGGCCGGCCGAACGGGCTGGCGTGGCTGGCGGGGCCGGCGGCCGTTCTGGGGCGGTCTGCTGGTGCTGCTGGGCGGCGCCGAGATCCTCTTCACCCTGCGGGCCCCGCTGCCCGTCGTCCTGCACATCGGGATGCAGGGGCTGACCGGCTACCTGGTACCGGCCCTGATGGTGGTCTGCGGCGCGCTGATCCTGTTCAACCCGGCCCAGCGGCTGTTCTACTCGGTCCTCGCCGTGCTGAGCTCGCTGGCCAGCTGGATGACCTCCAACCTGGGCGGCTTCCTGCTCGGCATGCTCATCGGTGTGGTCGGCAGCTGCCTGGCCTTCGGCTGGCTGCCCGACCAGCCCCCGCGCCGCCGCCGGCTTCGGCGCGCCGCGCGCGGCAAGACCGCCGGACCGGCCGAGGTGGGGCCGCCGGCCAGGGCCTGAGCTCCGGCCCCGGCGTCACCCGGGCCCGGCGTCACCCGGGCCCGGCGGGCGACGCGGGCCCGGCGGGCGACGCGGGCCCGGCGGGCGACGCGGCGCCCCGCCGCCGGTGATGGGAGAGCACCGGCGGCGGGGCGCCGTACCGGGCGGCGGCCTCCGCCGGCCCGCCCCCAAGGGGCCGTGGGTCCTCACCACGAGCCCCCCGTTGGGCCGGTGGTCCCGGTCTTCCCGGGACCACCGGCCCTTCTCCGGGCGGTGCGGGCGGCCGTTTACTGGACCTGTCAGCCCCAGGGCCCGACCCTGCCCGGAACCGGTCCGGAAGTGGACGGCGAACATGAACATCCGCTTTCCAGAAGGTGTCTGATGAATGGTTAGGCTGCTGGCCATGGAGATCACCAGCACCACCACCGAGTACGACCGGTTGATCGCGCGCCACCACGCCATGCGCCTTCGCCGGCAGATCCTCGCGCCGGCGTCGTCCTTCCAGACCGGGCCGGACCAGTCGGCGCCCGCCGGCCCCACCGGCGACCCGGCCGGACCGCAGGGCGGCTACCCGGACGGCTTCGACGCGGCCGCCGACCAGCGGCTGATCCTGGACACCCTCGGGCTGGTGACCCCGCTCGCCGACCTGATCGACCACCTCTACGCGTTCATGTTCCGGCGCCGGCCCTACCTGCGCTCGCTCTTCCCCGAGTCCATGGAGTTCCAGCAGACCCATCTGGAACGGATGTTCAACCACCTGATCGATCACCTCGACCGCCCCGCCCAGCTCGCCGCCACCCTCAGCCAGCTCGGCCGCGACCACCGCAAACTGGGCGTCCGCCCGGTCCACTACGAGGCCTTCGAGGAAGCGTTGTGCCAGGCGATCCGCCACCGCGCCGGCGCCCGGTGGAGCGATGGCCTGGAGGCCGCCTGGATCCGGATGCTGCGCTTCGCCGTCCGGGCGATGGTGGCCGGCGCCGAGTCCGCGCTCACCGAACCCCCGTACTGGCACGCGGTCGTGGTCGGCCACGAACGCCGCCGCCCCGACCTGGCCGTGCTGCGCGTGCGGACCGGCGAGCCCTACCCCTACCGGGCCGGCCAGTACGGCACCGTGGAGCACCCGCGGCTCCCGCACACCTGGCGGCAGTACTCGATGGGCTGCGCCCCGCGCGAGGACAACGAGGTGGAGTTCCACGTCCGCCGCACCGGCCCGGGCGGGGTCAGCGAGGCACTGGTCGAGCGCACCACCGTCGGCGACGAACTGCGCCTGGGCCCGCCGCGCGGCACGCTGATGCCCGAGGACGACACCCGCGATCTGCTGCTGGTGGCCGGCGGCACCGGGCTCGCCCCGATGAAGGCGATCGTCGAGGAGCTGGTCGAGCACCGCCCGCGTGGCCGCCGGGTCCATCTGTTCGTCGGCGCCCGGGACCGGGCCGATCTGTACGACTGGCCGGACCTCTCCGAACTGGTCGGCCGCAAGCCCTGGTTGGAGCTGATCCCGGTCGCCGACGGCGGCCCCCGCCCGGGCGGGGGCTCACGGCTCGCCGACGCGGTGAGCCGCAGCGGCGACTGGGCGGACCACCTCGCCTGCGTCAGCGGCCCGGCCGGGATGGTGGACGAGGTCCGCACCCGCCTGGTCGCCGCCGGCCTGCCCGCCGCGCACGTCCACCACGACCCGGTGCTGGGGCGGGTCTGACGCTCCCGCGCGGCGAGCCGCCGCGGCGCCGAGGGTTTGTTACCGGTAGCAGTACGAGTCCGAGGAGGCGTCGCCGCCCGCGAGGTGGGTCTGGTGCACCCGCAGGCCCCGGAACTCGTCGCCGTGCGGGAAGAAGCGGTGGTCGACCGAGAGCCCGCCCGCGTCGGTGTCGGCGTCCAGCTTGATGATCCACGGCTCGATGCCGTCCGGGTAGAACTGGTCGTCCCACGAGCCGTACAGCGAGTTGGTGAGGTAGAGCCGCCGTCCGTCCCGGCTGATCTCGACCATCTGCGGCCCGCCGCTCAGCGGGCGTCCGGGCTCGGCCGGGTGCGGCGTCCTGGCCGTCACCCCGCCGAGTCGTACCGAGCCCGCCAGCCGCGGGTGGAACGGGTCCGACACGTCGTACTGGAACAGCTCGCCGGTGCCCCAGGCCGAGACGTACAGCCAGCGGTCGTCCACCGACAGGTTGATGTCGGTCACCAGCGGTGGCACGGCTCCGAAGGGCTGCAGGGCCGGCGGCAGGTCCTCGGCCTTCGCCGGCTCGGCCGGAATGTCGATCACCTTGCGCGCGGTGAACGCCGCGCCGTCCCGGTACCAGAGCCAGACCGAGGAGGAGAGGTCCTCGACGTTGGTTACCACCCCGGCGAACCCCCACTCGGCCTGCGGGTCGTGGGCCGGCCGCAGCTCCAGCACCATCTGGTACTGGTCACCGAGGTCGATCCGCTGGAGGTGGCGCCCCGAGTCCAGCTCCCAGAAGTGCAGCGCGTGCCCGTACTTGCGGCCCAGCAGCAGCTCCGGGACGACCCCGTCCTCGACCATCCACGGGGTTCCCCACTCGCTGGTGATGCCCACGTTGGTCCCCAGGTGCCACCACACGTCGTAGGCGAAGTGCTGCGGCCCGCGCTCCGTCTCCCAGGCGCGCAGCACGTCGAAGGTGGTGTGGTCGAGCAGCGCCACCCCGCCCGGCCCGTCGGAACCGTCCGAGCCGTCCGGGCCGTTCGCGCCCGCCGCCCCGCCGAGGCAGGAGAGGAACACGCCGTCCGGCCCGCAGTGCAGCGTGTGCGGACGCGAGTAGCCCGCTCTGGCCGCCAGCTCCTCGGCCTGGACGGTCTTGACCAGCCGGGGCCGCACCGGGTCCGGCCGGGTGTCCATCACATGCAGCCGGGACGAGCGCAGCCCGGGCAGCAGCAGGTAGCGCCGCTCCGGGTTCTCGTGGCAGGCGTGCGCGAGCGCGCTGGAGCAGGCGTTCCAGCCGAAGTGGTGCAGTTCGTCGCCCAGCCCCGGCAGTTCCGAGAAGTTCAGCACCCGGCCGTAGCTCGGCGAGTCCGGGTCGGTGTCGACGGTGATCAGCGCGTCCGGCCGCTGCGCGGACCGGTCGAACCCGGCGACGTACGCCAGCTTCTCCGGTGGCGCGGCGATCGCCTCGGCGGGGGTGCGGTAGAGGGACGGATCGGTGTGGCCGGCCTGCGGCTCGTGACCGTGTGGCATGCGGACTCCTCAACTCGCCTTGCTGGCACAGGGAGTGACAGTGGTCCGGGTAGCGTTCCACAGGAACACGGGCGCACAGCAGGCGCACGGGGAGCGGGGGAGGGGTGGCGCGACCGGCCGCCGGATTCGGGCGCGGGGCCAGGACGGGCTGCGGGGCCCGCTCGCAGGGGGCGCTCGTACCGGTGTGCGGTCCCGGGGTCCGCGGGGGCGCCCCGGGACCGCACACCGGAGGTGCTCAGCCCTCCACGCCGTAGTACTGCGCGAGGAAGCTGATCACCTCGGCCGCGTGCGGCAGCAGTTCGGGCAGCTGGGCGGCGAGGGCGGCGCGGGTGGCCTCGGCCAGCTCGGGCAGGCCGGTGGCGGCGCCCTTCACATACGGGTCCAGACGGCGGACGAGTTCGTAGTTGCTCTCCACGTCCACGTCGCGCATGGCCTTCTCCAGCGCCGGAGCCCCGGCCGGAGGCACCGCGGGCAGCACCCGGCTGACGAAGGTGACCCGGTGCAGCACCCGCCAGCACGGCGGCTTGCGGTCCGACTGGCGGGCCTGGCGCAGCGCCGCCGCGTCGGGGTCGCCGCCGTTCTCCAGCCAGCGCGGGTCGACCACCTTGTGGAAGAAGGTGTCGAAGTGCTCGCTGTCCTCGCCCAGGTAGAAGCTGAGGAAGCGGTAGGCGTCCACCTTGCCGGGGACCTTGACGGGTTGCCCGTCCTGGTCGAAGACGGGCTTGCGGTCCTGGTCGTAGCGCTGGAGGTCGCCGGCGGGGGCGACTTCCACGTTCAGTCCGAAGGAACGGGTGGCCTCCTTGCCGCGGGCCCGGGTGGCGGTCATCCCGCCGCCGACGGAGGCGTCCAGCTGGGCGCCGATGCCGATGCCGGCGATCCGGAAGGAGGTGCCGATCGAGGTGCCGACCGAGCCCGACAGGGAGTAGGAGCCCGCGGTGGTCTCGCTGACCACGTCGGTGGTCTCGGTGGTCTCGGCGAAGAAGCCGCCGGCGGCCGTCCAGACGTAGGTGTTGACCAGGTCCCGGCGGGAGAAGCCCTGGCCGGTGGCGCTGCCCGTGGTCTCCCGCCGCTGGGCCGGGGAGGCGTCGGTGCCGATCGCGCCGCCGAGCACCCGTCCGGCCCGCTGTGCGGTCGGGTCCGGGGCGTGGGTCTCGGTGGAGACGGTGTCGTAGTAGCTGTGCAGGCGCTGCTGGTCGCGCTGGATGCGGCGCTTGAGCGCGTACGCCTCGCGGGGCTTGAAGTAGCTGTACTCGCCCCGCTCACGGGTGCCCTGGTAGTCGGGGTCGGCGACCTTGCCGCGTTCGTTGAAGCCGACGGTGCCGTCCAGGGTGCCCTGCTTGGTGTAGCGGGGGTTGATCGGGAACGGGATGACGTTCCAGTCCCTGGGGATGTCCGGGTTCGGCTGGATGCGGTAGGCCACCAGTGCCCCGCTGTGCGCCAGGCGCAGGGCGAAGACGTCGGCGGTCTGCGACTGCACCACGGCGAAGCCGGTGTTGGCCGGGACGTAGCGGCGGCCGGTGGCGGGGTTGAGGAGCCGGCCCGGGTCCTCCCAGTGGCCGGTGAGCGAGACCTTGGTGGTGCGGGCGGTGTTCTCGCCCTGGGAGACGGAGGTCTCCTCGGCCCAGCTGTTGGAGAACTCCAGGTTGCCGCGCACGCCGGCGGAGCCCCCGCCCTTGGCGATGGCCTTGGCGATGCCGAAGCCGAGCGGGGCGGTGATCATCCAGATGTCGACATCCACCTCGTTGGACAGGGCGAAGCCGAAGGCGGCGTCCACGCTGCGCTCCTTGGCCGACGACAGCGAACGCACCACCTGCTCGGCCTCGGTCAGCTGGACCGAGGAGGCCCCCTCGAAGGTGTCGCTGCCGGGGTCGGTGAGCCCGGCGGTGAGGTTCTCCGAGGGCACCGGCGGCGCGCCCTCCACGTAGCCGACGAGCTGCGGGTCGAACTGGATCTGACTGACCCACTCGCTCACCAGCTCGCCGACCTTGTAACCGGTGACCAGGTGCCAGCGTCCGTCCCGCAGATAGCTGTAGGCGCGCTTGAGGACACCGAACGCCTCGCCGCGGGCGCCGTACTGCATGTCGGCGTACTCGGCCACCGCCGGGGCGGCGGTGACGGTCTCGTGGAACGGGGTGCGCATCCCGGCCAGCGCCGAGCGGACCTGCGCGGTGTCGGTGGAGACCGGCGCGCTGGAGAGGACCGTGCGCGGACGGGTCGCCTCGGCACCGAGGCGCAGGTGGTTGCCGCGCAGGCCGTCGTCGCGGACCTGGGCGACATCCGGCTCGGTGGAGTCCCGGTCGAACGGCCAGTAGGCGACCAGGTCCTCCTTCTCCCCCTTGAGCCGGGTGAAGAGGTTGTCCAGCAGCTGCTCGTGGGTGCGGGCGGTGCGCCAGATCCGCACCTCCTCCAGAACGCCGTTGAAGGACTCGGCGGCCTTGCCGCCCTTGAGCAGCGCACCAAGGCTGAGCTGGGCGTCGCCGGCGTCGGCGAAGGCGGCGGTGTCGGGGGCGCCCGGGTCGCCGGCCGGGTCGCAGGCCACCGCGACGCCGTTGCGGTAGAGCCGGAAGACGCTGCCGCGCGGGTCGGGGTTGCGCACCCAGCGGGCGCCGCGCAGCCGGGCGGGGTGCGATCCGGTGGCATCGGCCGCCGTGCCGCCGGCGTTCTCCTCGAAGCGCCAGTGCGCGACCAGACCCCGGTCGCGGGCGGTGACGGGGGTGCCGAGCCGGGCGGCATCGCGGGCGGCGCCCCAGATCCGGACCTCGGCGAGCACACCGGTCAACCGCTGGACGACGGAGCCTTCGCGGGCCCGGCCGAGCTCCAGCGGCGCGTCGTTGCCGCGCGGGCCCGGACCTTCGTAGCGGGCCGCGCCGATCTCCCGGCCGTCCAGGTGGAAGCGGATCTCCTGCCATTCGCGGACGGTGACCGACTCGACCAGCTCCACGCTCTGGGTGACCGGCTTGCCGTCGGCCCCCACCGCGCTGATCTGGCGGGTGCCCTTCTGCTCCTGCATCGAGCGCCCGCTCCTGCGGACCACCGCGATCCGGTGGAACGTCCCGGCCTTGACGCCCTCGGTGGAGGTGAAGCGCACGGCCCGGCCGTCCGGCTCCTCGAAGGCGAACTCCAGCCGGCCGTCCGGCAGCACCGCCAGCCGGTAGGGGACGCTGCCGCCCGCGCCGTCGGTCATCCGGCCCTTGGAGAGCAGACCCTGGGTCTCGCCGAGCCGCTCCAGACAGGCGAACACCTCCAGCGTCAGGTCGTCGGCGATGTCCAGGGCGTCGTCGTCGGCGACCTCCAGGTAGGCCTCGCCGTCCAGCTGGACGGCCCAGGACTGCTGGTAGGCGGCGGCGAAGTGGCTCCACTCGCGCAGCGGGAAGGTCTCCCGGCTGACCACCCGGCGGTCGCCGACGGTGGCGACGGCCCAGTAGCGGCCGTTCTCGATCGGCGACAGCGCGGGCACCGGGCCCGGCCTGCCGCGCAGTTCGGCGTGCCGCTTGTTGCCGGAGCGGTCGGTCAGGACGGGCTGCGCGCCGGGCGCCGGGGCGGAGTGGACCCAGTAGCCGAGCAGTCCGGTCTCGGCGCCGGTGAGCCGGCGCTTCATCGCGGCGCGCAGGTCGTCGCCGCCCCGCGCCCGGGACCAGAGCCTGACCTCGTCCACCTGGACGGAGGCGAATCCGGTGGGCTGGAAGGGCACCTGGGCGAGGGAGAGCCGCCCCTGGCCCTGGTAGGGGGCGCTCGCGGTGCGGCGGGCGATCTCCTGGCCGTCCCGGTAGACCACCTGCTGGCGGGTGCCGCGCTCGAAGACGCAGGCCCAGTGGTGCCACTGGGTGTCGCCGAACCGCTGGGTGGTGTCCAGGTCGTCGCCGTAGAAGGCGAAGGTGAACTTGCCGTTGTCGCGGAACCCGATGTGCAGGCTCTCGTGGTTGCGCCCCTGGTCGCCGCTGTGCCCCAGGACGAAGTGCGAGCGTTCGTCGACGGCGGTGCGGCGGGCCCAGAACTCGACGGTGAAGTCGCCGTCGCCGAACCCGAAGGCGCCGGGCACCACGGCGGCGGCGCTCACCCCGTCGTAGGCCAGCGCGGAGGCGGCGGGGCCGCCGAGCAGTCCCAGACCGTACGGAGTGTCCCCGGCGTTGGCGTGCACCACACGCACCGGGCCCTCGACCCGCTCGGGGTTGACCCAGGCCTCCACGGTGAGGTCGCCGGGGGTGGCGGCCCTGGCCGGCTGTTCGGCGGGCAGGGAGAGGAATCGCCCCTGGCCGTCGAAGGCGTAGGCGCGGCCCGGCATGTCGGCGCGCCAGCGGCCGCCGTGGCCGCGCAGCAGATCGGCGGCGGTGCCGACCGGGATCTCGGCCAGGGTGCCGGGGTCGACGGTGACCAGCCGGGAGCCCGCGGAGAGCGCCACACCGGGCCGGGAGTCGGTGGACCAGCGGTGGTCGTAGCGCACCCGCAGCACGCTCATGCCCGGCTTCAGCAGGGTCGGGTCCGCGCCCGCGCCCAGCCGCAGCGACTTGCTGCCGGTGGGGTGGCTGCCCTCGAAACGGAAGCCGTGGCCGCCGACGGTGACGAAACCGGGGCCGGTGAGCGGGGCGAGGGTGCCCTCGCTGAACTGCACCACGTCGCCGTCGATCCGCAGCACGGTGCCGATCGGCACGGGCTGTTCGGCGGCGCCGTTGACCACGGCGGCGAAGTCCTCGGCCCGCCGGGGCAGGTGGGACCACTGCTCGCTCCGCCCGTCCTGGCTGATGGTCAGGCTGACCTGCGCCGGGTTGTCCCCGGCCCCGACGGTGATCTCCACGGTGGCCAGGTCGGTGGCCGCGTCGCGGGCGGTGAAGGCCACCGCCGTGCCGCCCGAGGTTAGCTGCCGGGAGGAGCGCAGCACCTGGGCGTCGTAGTAGCCGGCGAAGAACTGGCCGTTGGCGCCCCGGAAGTAGAGCACCACGCTGCCGGTGGCGCTGTCCAGCAGGAACGGGCGGTCGGCGCCGCGGGCGAAGGCGAGCAGCGCGCCGGAGCTGCTGAGCCCGGTGCGGTCCACGGCGAGCTGAGGCATCGGGAGGGCGATGTCGTCGGAGCCGCGCACCCCGCCGGTGAGCCGGCCCAGTTCCTCCCGCTTGGCGGCCAGCAGGGCCTGGCGGGCCGGCAGGTCGCGGCGGTGGCGGCCGAGCGCCTCCTGCTTGCCGGCGAGGGTCAGCAGCCGGTTGTCGAGCTCCAGGATCTCCTGGTTCCGCTGGTCGGCGGTGGCTCCGGGCCTGCCGGAGGCGCCGTCCCGCTCCAGGACGACGACGCCCTCGCCGGAGGCGTTCGCCGTCCCGTAGTCGTACTGCACGATGCGGTCGCCCTGGCTGTCCCGGGCGGCGACCAGCTTCCCGCTGCGGCGGACCACCAGGCCGCGGCCGTTCCAGGTGTCCAGCGCGAAGTGGGTGGCGTCGTTGTCGGCCTCCCGGCGGTACTGGATCAGCGGGGTGTCGTTGTCGGTCTTGCCGCCGGAGAGGTTCATGTCCAGACCGGAGTTGACGTTCCGCAGGAAGTAGCAGGTGACGCCGTTGAGGTTGGTGCCGGTGGGCTCGAAGGTCCACAGCGCGGAGGCGGCCGTCCGGTTGGCGGTGCGGACCAGCGGGGCCGTCGCGTCCCTGCGGTCGCTCTCCACCGCGAGGTACTGGTCCTTGCCGTCCTTGGGCAGCTTGAAGCGCAGCCGGTAGCGCCAGAGGGTGGGATCGTCCTCCTGGCCGGCCCTCAGCGCGGCGCGCCGGCGCTCCAGCTCCGGGATCTCGGCCGTCTCCTGCTGGAGGCGGGCGATCTCCGCCTCGGAGCCGGCCACGTCCCGGACCAGCCGGGCCACCTGGGCGTCCAGGTCGCCGACCGCGTCCACGGTGCCGCTGGACTCGGGGGCGGCGAGCACCGGCAGGGTCAGCTGGTCCGGGATCTCGGCCAGGCGGCCGTCCCGCCCGACGCCCAGGTCGAGGGTGGCGAGGTAGGCCACGTCGGTGGCCTGGCCGCTCACCGGGTCGGGCCCGCCGGTGGCGCAGGCGAGCAGCACCCGGGCCTGGCGCTTGACGGGCCTGGCCGTGCCGTCGTACCCGGCGGGCGCGGTCTCCTGCTGGTGGTGCAGTACGGCGGAGAGACCGGAGACCACGCGGCGCCCGGTGAGGGCGAAGCTGTCGCGGCGCACCCCGGGGTTCTCGCCGATCGGGGCCTCGGAGGTGATCCAGGCCGGACCGCCGCGCAGGGCGGCGTGCCGGGCGTTGTCGGTCTGGTCGTACAGCTTGTCGCCCCGGCCCTCGTCGAAGCGGTAGTAGACGGCCAGCCCCGGCTCGTTGCCGATCAGGCGGCGGTTGCGGTCGGCGGCGATCTCCTCGCCGCCGCGGGGGCGGTTCCAGACCCGGACCTCGTCCAGCTCGGCGCGGCCGTACGAGCCGAGGGCGCGCCCCAGGGTCAGCGGGCCGAGACCGGCGTACGGCATCTCGGTGGTCCGGCGCCCGAGTTCGACGCCGTCGCGGTAGACGATCTGCTCGCGGGTGGCGCGGACGAAGACGCAGGCCCAGTGGTGCCAGTCGGTGTCGGTGGTGCGCTGAGCGGTGTTCAGGTCGTCGGCGTAGAAGGCGAAGGCGAAGGTGTCGTCCGAGCGGAAGCCGATGTGCAGGCTGCGCAACCGGGCACCGGCGGCGGCGCCGTGCCCGACCAGGAAGTCCTCGCGGCCGCCGGTCGCGGTGCGCCTGGCCCAGAACTCCACCGTGAAGTCGGAGTCGGCGAGCTGGAGGACGGTGCCCGGAAGCTCGGCCACGTCGTCGGCGCCGTCGAAACGCAGGGCCGTCTCGGCGTGGCCGCTCCCGCTCACCACCGGTACCAGCGGCCGGCCGGTGAACGGGCAGCTGCCGGGGGCGGATTCGTGGACGGCGTCGCGGTAGCGCTCGTCGGGGCTGGTCCAGGCCTGCGAGCCCTGGGTGTTGAACAGGCCGTCGCGGCCGCGCTCGACGCTGAAGCCGTCGATCCGCCCGGTGGCGTCGTTGTGCGCGAAGAGCTGCCAGCGCTCCCGGCCGTGCACCGCGGTGGGCACCAGCAGCGCGGTGAACCGGCCGCCGGAGAGGTTGCGGACGAAGGACAGCTCCTGGGTGGGCTCGTGGAACGCCCGGCCCTCCATGTCCCGGGTGCCGAGGCTGTCCTTGGCGGAGTCGGGACGGCCCTTGTGGCGGCTGCGCCGGTAGCGGACCTCCAGCACCGGCTTCAACTCGCCGCCGGTCAGCACGAAACGGTCGCAGAGCAGGGTGGCATCGACCACCGCGGCCCTGGCCCCGCCGGTGCCGATGAGGTAGTCGCTGCGCGCCGGTTCGGCCGAGGACGAGCTGCCGTCGGCCAGCCGGAAGACCATGTCCTGGTGGTCGGCCCGGACGGACTGGCGCAGGACGTACAGGTGGGTGCCGTCGGAGACGACGTGGAACGGCGCGGCGGCACCGAGCCGGGCCGTGCTGGACAGGAAGGCGTCCAGCTCGTCCTCGTCGAGCCGCTCGGCCCGGTCCGCCTCGACCCGGCCGCCGCGCTTGACGGCGGGCATCCGGACCGCTCCGGCGACGGCGTAGCCGACCCGGGCGATCTCGCCGGGGAAGCGCAGCGGCAGCGGGTTCTCCGACCAGTAGGCCGCGTCGGCCTCCCCGCGCGCCTCGTCGTGCTGCGACAGGTCCAGCACCGTGTAGACGATGCGCCGTTGATCGTCCATCGCGAACGCGACCGTGCTGCCCTGGTGCCGGACGGTCGTCGTGTGCACGTAGGCGCGGTCACTGTAGACCTTCGCCAGATGCTGAATCTCCGTCAAGCCTGCCACCTCACCGATAATCGACCGCAGCACGGCGCTGACAGCCGCATGATCAATACGGAACGTGGTCACGTTTTCACTCGGAGCGATGGCCGGGCAAGATATTTTTCCGTCAGCCCAGGTCGAGATCTCCCGCGTTTCCGCCAGACATCCCGTGCTGCTCCGGGTCCGCGCGCCACGGCCGGTCCCGGGCGGCGCGGCGCTGCCGCGGGGCGCCGGGAGATGTGCGCCCCGGTGGCGTGGCGTGGGGGAACCGGTGAGGTCAGCGGCCCGGTGCGGGTCGACGGGCGGTGCGGCCGGGCGGCCCTCCCCGGCCCGGCGCCGTGCCGCGGGAGGGCGCCGCCGCCGGCCTTCCGGGGGTGTCCGCGAGGCCGCCCGGCGGTCCGACAGGTGGGACGGTGGCCGAAAAGCGGATGCTCGCGCGAGCGCGTCGTTCACCCGGGAGTGTGGTCCGGCCGTGCTGGCGGTGGTAGCGGGGCGTGACCGGCCGCCGGTCCCGGGTGCCGCTCGCCGGGGGCGGGATCCTCTCCCGCCCCCGGCCGGGGACCTACCCGGGTAGCCCCGGGAAGTAGGCGCCCGTCCAGCGGTCGAGCTCGGTGAAGACCTCGGTCCGGGCGGCCTCGCCGGACAGGACGAGGTCGTGCATACCGCCCTTGATCCGGACGGTGGTGACATGGCGGCCCAGGCGCGGGCCGACGGCCGCGATGTCGTCGGCGCGCAGCACGGCGTCGGCGTGGTGCAGTGCGGCGTGCCACTTGCTGGTGGCGACGGAGGCGGTGGAGGCCATCAGCAGCACGGGGCAGTCGATCACGAGGCCGCGGCCGACCCGCCGCTGCCCGCGCTGGACGGCGGCGAGCCAGCCGGCGTACAGCGGGAAGCCCTCGGCGGGCTTGAGGCGCAGGTCGAAGTCCCACTCGCCGCGGTGGTCGCGGTGCAGGCTGTGCACGTAGTGCGGGTTGAGCGCGCTGGGCAGCACCCGGGTGGGGGCGATCCGCCCGATCGCCTCGACGGCGGGCCCGCCGAGGGTGCGGACGGCCGGGGCGGCGGGCATCGCCAGGAACGGGCTGTTCAGGAAGAGGCCGTCCACCAGCCCGCGCCCGGACCGCCGGGAGGCCCAGAGCGAGGCGATCAGCCCGCCGGTGGAGTGCCCGTTGACCAGCAGCCGGGAGTGGCCGTCGACGTCCCGGATGATCCGGACCGCCTCGTCCAGCTCCTCGTCGTAGGCGGCGAGGTCGAGAATGAGGTTCGGCGACTGGTGCGGGCGCAGCGAGCGGCCGTACTTGCGCAGGTCCAGGGCGTAGAAGGAGAAGCCCGCCGCGACGAAGTGGTCGGCGAGATTGGTCTGGAAGAAGTAGTCGGTGTAGCCGTGGATGTAGAGCACGGCCCGCTCCGAGCCGGGCACCAGCCGCCTGACCAGGGTCGCGCTGACGGCGCCCTCCTCGTCGGGGGTGAGCGGAAGCTCGGCCGCCTCGTAGGGGGCACCCAGGATGTCTTCTTGGAACTCCACGTCCGCCGCACCCAATCTCTGCTCTGACCTGCCGTGACCGGATCCATAATCCGCCGGGGCACCGACGATACCGGCCGGTAGCCGGCGGCGTGGCACCGGCGCCGGACCAGGGGCCTATGCTGCCGACATGCCGCGAAACGCCGTCGCGGGGAGCCGCCGCCCGCCGACTCCCCGCCCATCACCCCTGGTCACCGCCGTGCGGGCCGCCCGCTCCGGCGCCTTCCTCGGACCCGCCGCCCTCCCGGAGGCGGCGTGACCGCGCCGGAGCCCGTGCCGGTCGCCCGCACGACCGATCTCGGCCGGGCCAGGCTGATGCCCGACATCGACCACGACGGCGGCTGGCTGCTCACCCTGGACGACACCCCGCAGTCCTACGTGGACCTCGGCGACCCCACCCACCTCGAATTCGAGTACACCCAGCGGATCGGCCACCTCGCCGACGCCCTGGCCCCCGCCGGCCGGCCGCTCGACGCGCTCCACCTCGGCGGCGGCGCCCTCACCGTCCCCCGCTACCTCGCCGCCACCCGCCCCGGCTCGCGCCAGCACGTGGTCGAGGTGGACGGCCCGCTGCTCGCCCTGGTCGAGGAGCACCTGCCCTGGCAGGGCCCGGGCGTGGACATCACGGCCACGGTCGGCGACGCCCGGGCGGCGCTCGCGGACCTGCCCGCCGCCTCCCTGGACCTCGTGGTCGCCGACGTGTTCCACGGCTCCCGCACCCCCGCGCACCTCACCTCGGTCGAGTTCCTCCGCCTGGCGGCCGCCGTGCTGCGCCCCGACGGCTGCTACGCCGCCAACCTGGCGGACGGCCCGCCGCTGGCCTTCGCCCGGGCCCAGGCCGCGACGCTGCGCGCGGTCTTCCCGCAGACCTGCCTGATCGCCGAACCGCCGGTGCTGCGTGGCCGCCGCTACGGCAACATCCTGCTGGTCGGCTCCGCCCGGCCGCTCCCGGTGGCCGATCTCGGCCGTCGGCTGGCCGCCGACATCTTCCCGGCCCGGCTCACCGACGGCGCCGACCTCGCGGCCTTCACCGGCCGCACCCCGGCGGTCACCGACGCCACCGCCCGGCCCTCCCCGCCACCGCCGGACGGTGCGTTCAGCGTCGGGTGAGCGCGGGGGAGCCGGGGGAGTGCCCGGCCCGGCGCGCGCCCGCGTCCCGGGGCGCTGACACGGCGCGCCGCGTGGCCGCGCGCCGGGTTTGCCCGCCGGGGGTGTCAGAATCGGCGGGTCCATGGCAGGACCACCTCCGAGGGAGCGAGTGATGAGCAGCGTGGAGCGGCCCGAGCTGGAGGCGGTACCGGAGACGGCGCTGTGGACGCTGTGGCACCGGGCGGTGGAGGCCCAGCGGCCCGACACGGTGCTCCCGGACCCGAAGGCCGTCGAGCTCGTGGAGCGGATCGACTACCCGTTCGCGGAGCGGTTCGGCCACGGCGCGCTCCTCTCCCAGCTCCAGGCACTGCGGGCGGCCTGCTTCGACCGCGAGGTGGCCGACTTCCTGGCCCGGGAGCCGCGCGGCACCGTCGTCTGCCTCGGGGAGGGGCTGGAGACCCAGTACTGGCGGGTCGACAACGGCAGGGCTCAGTGGCTCACCGTTGACCTGCCCGAGGCGGTGGCGTTGCGCGAGGAACTGCTGCCGCCCGGGCCGCGGCAGCGCTATCTGGCCGCCGACGCCACCGAACTGGGCTGGACCGAGGAGGTGGACCGCAACCATGGGGTACTGGTCACCGCGCAGGGCCTGCTGATGTACCTCCAGCCGGCCCAGGTGCGGACCTTGATCGCGGGCTGTGCCGAGCGGTTCCCGGGCGGCTCCCTGGTACTGGACGCCGTGCCGCGCTGGTTCAGCCGACTCACCCTGAGCGGAAAGATGCGCAGCCACGACTACCAGGCGCCCCCGATGCCATGGGCGATGGACGCGGGTGAGCGGGACAAGCTCCGCACCGCCGGTCCGGCGGTGGCCGCGGTACGGGACGTCCGGCCGACCGGCGGGCGCGGGCTGGTCGGCGCCCTGTTGCCGCTCGCGCTCACCGTCCCGCCGCTGGCCACCCGTCGTCCCTCGGTCACCGTCCTGGACTTCGCCGAGCGGCCCGAGCGGTCGTAACCGGCGGGTCGGCGCGCGCGGATCCCGTTCCCACGCGCGAGGCTTCCACCAGAGGCGGCGGCCAGGACCCGGCCGCCGACCGGATCCGGTGTGTCGCCACGGACCGTGACCTGCCCACCGCCGGGCCGTCGGACCGGTCATCGGTGACAACTACGACGTCAGGTACCCCCAGGAGTCCGGCAGTGAGTGCCCTGCACCACATCTTCGTTCAGCCCGTTGACGCCGGCGCCGAACTCGTGGCCGACATCGGTGCTGCCTGCGGAGGCGCACTGCGTCGAGTCGATCACGAGTTCGTGGGCTGGGCCGCGAAGGTCGGCGGCAGGACCGGATCGAAGATCTGGCCGCCCGCGACGACGCGCGGCTGGGCCGGGTTCCAGCGGGGGCGGGGCGGAGGTGTGAACTTCCTTCCACCGGTGTGCCACATGACCGTCGGTCAACGGCGTTAGAAGAGCATGGATCACACAACGAGCGCCGAGCAGCCGGCCGAGCCGGTGCCGCCCGACTTCCCGGCCTTCGCCGCGTCCAGGGGGCGGCATCTGCTGCGTACTGCCTTCCTGCTCACCGGTGGTGACGCCCACCTGGCCGAGGACCTCGTCCAGGAGGCGCTTGGGCGGATCTTCGTGAGGTGGCGCAAGGTCGTTCGGCTCGACAACCCGAGCGGTTACGCCCAGACCGTGCTGGTCAACACCTTCCTGTCGTACCGCAGGCGGCGCAGCAGTTCGGAGCGGGTGACCAGCACCTTCCCGGAGATCGCCGTGGACGGGCCGGACCCGGCGCTGCGGCTGACGCTGCTGCGGGCGCTGGGCGGGATACCGGCGCAGGACCGCGCGGTGCTGGTCCTGCGGTTCTGGGAGGACCGCAGTGTGGAGGAGACGGCCGCCGTGCTGCAGCTGAGCAGTGCGGCGGTGCGCTCGCGCAGCAGCCGGGCGCTGGCCCGGATGCGCGCGGCCCTCGGCGACAGTCTCGGCGATGACGACAACGACGGCGGCAACAGCGATGGCCCCGGCCGCGGCCCGGCTCCGGCCGGGGCCGGTCGTGCGGCAACGGACTCCACCAGCGAGAAGGCGGTGCACGGCCATGTCCTTTGAAGACGACTTCGCCCTGGCCCTGCGCGGCGCGGCGGCCTTGGCGCCGGAATCGGCGCTGCACACGCTCGCCGCCGATGCCGAGCGGCGCGGCCGGCGCCGGCGCAACCAGCGGCGGGCGGTGCTGGCCAGTGGGCTGGCGGTCGCGGTCCTGGCCGCCGGAAGCCTCGCGGCATTCGGCGGCGGCATCGGGGCGGACGCGGCCCGGCCGGCCGTCGAGCCGGTGCGGCCGATGACCTCCGAGGAGGTGGTGGAGCTGATCACCTCGCTGCTTCCGCAGGGGAAGGTCCGGGTCACATACGCCGAGACGCCCGGCGTGCCCGGTCCGACCGGGGACAGGTACCGGACCGACGGCGGCCTCTTCTACGACGACGGCAAGGGGGAGAGCGCCATGTCCTACACCGTCGACCGCACCGAGCTGACCCCGGGCGCGGCCGCCGTCTGCATGGATCCGTTCAACGGGCCGCAGGACTCCTGCGAGCGCACGATCGCCCCGGACGGTTCCGCGCTGGTGATCGACAAGCTGCGGGACCCGAACAACGAGGGCCGCCGGGAGTGGCGCGCGACCTGGGCGGCGGCGGACGGCCGCCGGGTGCAGATCATCGAGCACAGCGAGGAGTCGGTCACACCCGCCCGGGAGGACCCGCCGCTCGACGCCGACCAACTGCGCGCCCTGGTCACCGCACCCGCCTGGGAACGGCTCTTCGACGCGCTGCCGGCGCGGGACAACCCGCCCAGGCCGCCGGCTCCCGAGCCCGGCCCGAAGGCGGAGGAACTGCTCGCGACGCTCGTCCCGCTGCTGCCGCCGGGCGCCGTGCCGTCCGGACACGAGGGCGGGAGCGGACCGCACCTCACGGTGACGTACGAGGGTCGCACCAGCATGCTCGCGGTGAGCGTCACCGAGCCGGGCCGGCGGGGCATCGAGGACAAGGAGTACGCCGAGTCGACGGGCTCGGCCGGGCCGCTGGCGGTGAGGGAGCGGCGGGCCGACGGCAGCACCGTCGTCACCAACAGCTTCGGGAACGGCAAGACGGCGGTCGACACGGTCCTGCACTGGTCGGCCGCGGTCTACTACCCGGACGGCCGAAAGGTCGAGATCAACGAGTGGAACGGCGAGAACGGGTACACCGCCCGCCCCGGGACACCGGCGCTCAGCCTTGAGCAGCTCAAGGTGATCGCCACCGCCCCGGCCTGGCGGCCCTGACCCACCGGCCCCCCGCATACCACGGGGGTGGGAGCCGGATCGGCTCTCCGGGCGCCCGGTCGGCCACCGGGGGCGATGTCGCGGCGGCGCGGCGCACCGGGTCCCGGCGCGATTCCCGCCTCCTGCGCTTCGCCGGACCCGAACCGGTCTGAGCTGCGCAGACCCGAACCGGGCGGCTGGAACCATGGCGGGTCGCCGTACGTCGTAATCGGGGGTTGTCGGCCGGGGGGACAGGCCGCCCGGCACGTTAGGCTGCCCTTTCGGGGAGCGGCCTGGTGCCGCCATCGGATCATTGTCGAGACCACCGGCCGGGCGTCGGTTCGTTCTGCCGCGAAGTCTCGTCCTGCCACGGAGGTACTGGCCTTGCACATCGACGCCTGGATCGAGAGCGTCCCACCGGGCGCGGTGTACGCCCTGGTCGCGCTGATCATCGGGCTGGAGTCCCTGGGCATCCCGCTGCCCGGCGAGATCGCGCTGGTGTCGGCGGCGCTGCTGTCCGCACGGGGCGTGGTCAGCCCGGTCTGGGTGGCCGTCTGCGCGATCCTGGGGGCGATCATCGGCGACTCGATCGGCTACTCGATCGGCCGCAAGGGGGGCAAGCCGCTGTTCGAGAAGCTCGGGCGGAAGTTCCCCAGGCACTTCGGCCCAGACCATCTGGCCAGCGCCGAGCGCTCGTTCCAGAAGTGGGGCATGTGGGCGGTCTTCTTCGGCCGCTTCATCGCCCTGCTGCGCATCTTCGCCGGGCCGCTCGCGGGCGCGCTGAAGATGCCGTACTGGAAGTTCCTGATCGCCAACGTGCTGGGCGGCGTGGTCTGGGCCGGCGGCACCACTCTGCTGGTGTACCAGGTCGGCAAGGTCGCCGAGCAGTGGCTGTCGCGGTTCTCGTGGGTCGGTCTGCTGCTGGCCGCGGTCGGCGGCGCCTTCTCGGCGTGGCTGATGAAGCGCCGGGCCGCCAAGGCCCGCGCCGCGCACGAGGCCGAGGACGCCGCCGCGGCCGAGTCCGCCGCCGCGGAGTCCGAGTCCGCGCCCGCCGTGCGCGCGGCGGACTGACGAGCCGCCGCCGAGGGGTTGTCGGCACGCCGGGATAGCATCGGGGACTGTCCCGGCGGTGACCGACAACCCGGCAGGTGGAGGACGGTATGACCCAGCAGACGTGGAACGCGGTGGACGCGTACTTCGCGGAGCGTCTGGTCGGCGACGACCCGGTGCTGGACGCGGCGGTGGCCGCCGCCGACGAGGCCGGCCTGCCGCACATCGCGGTCGCGCCCAACCAGGGCAAGCTGCTGCACCTGCTGGCCCTCACCCAGGGCGCCCGGCGGATCCTGGAGGTCGGCACGCTCGGCGGCTACAGCGCGATCTGGCTGGGCCGCGCGCTGCCCGCCGACGGCACGCTGATCACCCTGGAGATCGACCCGAAGCACGCCGGGGTCGCCCGGGGGAACCTCGCCCGGGCCGGTCTGGACAAGGTCGCCGAGGTTCGGCTGGGCCCCGCCGCCGACTCGCTCGCCGCGCTGGTGGCGGACGGCGCCGAGCCGTTCGACCTGGTCTTCATCGACGCGGACAAGCGGGGCAACCCGGAGTACTTCGCGTGGGCGCTGAAGCTGACCCGGCCGGGCTCGCTGATCATCGTCGACAACGTGGTGCGCGGCGGTGCCGTCGCCGACGCGGCGAGCACCGACCCGTCGGTCGTCGGCACCCGGCGGCTGCACGACCTGATCGCGGCCGAACCGCGGGTCTCCGGAACGTCCGTGCAGACGGTCGGCGGCAAGGGCTACGACGGCTTCACGCTGGTTCGCGTGCAGCGCTGAACCACCGGGGCCGGGGCCCGGGGACGGGATCCCGGGTGGGGTGGGAATCCCGGGGGGTGAGGACCAGAGCAAGGAGCGAGGAAACGTGCGGATCGGACTGCTGGGCACCGGCCCCTGGGCGGAACGGGTGCACGCACCCGTACTGGCGGAGCACCCCGGGTGGGAGTTCGCGGGAGTCTGGGGCCGCCGCCCCGAGGCGGCCGCCGCGCTCGGCGAGGCGCACGGCGTTCCCGGGTACCCCGACCTCGACCGGCTGCTCGTCGAGGTCGACGCCGTCTCCATCGCGCTGCCCCCGGCCGTCCAGGCCGACCTCGCGGTGCGCGCCGCAGAGGCAGGCTGCCACCTGCTGCTGGACAAGCCGGTCGCGCTGACCGTGCCCGACGCCCGGCGGGTGGTCCGGGCGGTGGAGGCCAACGAGGTGGCCTCGGTGGTCTTCTTCACCGTCCGCTTCGGCGGCGACCAGATGCCGTGGATCGAGAAGCAGACCGCCGTCGGTGGCTGGTTCACCGCCCGCTCCGACTGGCTCGGCTCGGTCTTCGCCCCCGGCAGCAGCAGCCCGTACGCGGCCTCGCCGTGGCGGCAGGAGAAGGGCGCCCTCTGGGACGTCGGCCCGCACGCGCTCTCCGTCCTGCTGCCGGTGATGGGCGACGCCACCCAGGTGACGGCCGTGTCCGGCCCACTGGACACCCTCCACCTCGTCCTGCGGCACACCGGCGGCGCGTCCAGCACCCTCGCCCTCAGCCTGACCGCTCCGCTCGCCGCCGGCGGCACCGGCATGGAACTGCGCGGTACCAGCGGCGTCGTCCAGCTGCCGGAACGCGGCGAAGGCCCGATCCGCGCCCTCCACCGGGCCCTCGACGCCCTGCGGGACAGCGCCCGCACCGGTGAGCGGCACGCCTGTGACGCCGCCTTCGGCCTGCGGGTGGTGGAGATCCTGGCCGCCGCCGAGCGCTCCCTCGCCACGGGGGGTCCGACCGAGGTCTGATCCCCGGGCCGCCGGGTGTTCGAGCCTCGGCGGTCGTACGGCAGCGGGGCCCGCACCGACCGGACAGCGTCCGACCGGTGCGGGCCCCGCTGCCGTGTCAGGGCCCTTTCGGCTGGACGGAGTTGGTTCGGCGGCGGGCCTGGTAACAACGTTACCCATCAGATGCGGTGTTACCCATGAGCACGCTCTACCAGGACGCCCTGCGGCGCGGCCAGGAGGCCGCGCGCGCCGCGATCCTCGACCGCGCCATCGCCCTGCTGGTCGAGGAGGGGTCCGCCGCGCTGACCATGCGGCGGATCGCCACCGAGATCGGTGCGTCGACCAAAGTCCTCTACACCATGTTCGGCGGCAAGGACGGGCTGGCCGACGCCCTGTACCGGGAGGGGTTCGCCCGGCTCCGCCGGGCCCAGGAGCGCGTCCCGCGCACCGCCGACCCGCTGGCCCACCTCGACCACCTCGGCACCGCCTACCGGCGGCACGCACTGGCCGAACCCGCCTACTACCGGGTCATGTTCGAACAGGCCGTTCCCGGCTACCGGCCGAGCGCCGAGGCCCTCGCGGTGGCCGCGACCGCCTTCGACACCTCCGTGGCGGCCGTGGCCGCCTGTATCGAGGCCGGCGTCTTCCGCCCCGGCGACGCCCAGGAGATCTCGAAGCTCCTCTGGGCCGCCGCGCACGGGGCGGTGAGCCTGGAACTCGCCGGCCACTTCCCGCCGGACACCGCGGCCCGGTACTACGAGGCGCTGATGACGGCGGTGGGCCACGCCTTCCTCGCCCAGCCGGCTCCCATGACCGGCCAGGGCACGACCGGCCAGGGCACGACCGACCAGAGCGCGACCGACCAAGGACGGAACGCATGACCACGTCACTGACGTCCAACCGCTATCTGTCGGGCAGCTTCGCACCCGTCACCGAGGAGGTCACCGCCTACGACCTGCCCGTCACCGGCCGGATACCGGCCCATCTCAGCGGCCGCTATCTGCGCACCGGCCCCAACCCGCTGGGTGTCGAGGACGCCGCCGCGCACATCTGGACCCTCGGCGAGGGCATGGTGCACGGCGTGCGCATCCGCGACGGCCGCGCCGAGTGGTACCGCAACCGCTGGGTCCGCTCCGCCTCGGTCGCCGACCGGCTCGGCGAACCGCGCCGCGGCGCCCCCGTCGACGAGCGGACGGACTTCGCCCCGAACGTCCAGGTGGCCGGGCTGGCCGGCCGCACCTTCGCCCTCATCGAGGGTGGGCTGAAGCCGTACGAACTCACCTACGAGCTCGACACGGTCGGCCCCTGCGACCTCGGTGCGACGCCCGCGGTGCCCGCCGGCCCCCGGGACAGCCGGCCGGACGAGGGCTTCAGCAGCGCGCTGCTCAAGCACGACCTGCTCCGAGGCGCCACCGAGGCACACGAGTTCGGGCGGTTCGGAGCCGTCGGGGAGGGCGTGTTCGTCCCTGCCGAGTCGTCCGCCGCCGAGGACGACGGGTACGTCATGGCCTACGCCCACAACCCCGAGCGCGGCGCAGCCGACCTGGTCATCCTCGCCGCCCAGGACTTCACCGGCGAACCGCTCGCCCGCGTCCACCTGCCCGTCCGCGTCCCGCTCGGTCTGCACGGCAACTGGGTCCCGGACGACCGGTCGACCGGCTGAGCGCGGGCCCGCCCGCCGGCCGTCACGCCCCGCCGTCCGGAGGCGGGCGGCGGTCGGTGGGGCGGGCCGGGGGGATGGCGGCGGTGCGGAAGTCGCGGGGGCCGGTCCACAGGGCGGGCACGGCGTCGCTGCGGCGGGCCAGTTCGTAGGCCAGCGCCTCGTAGTTGACCCGCCAGCCGTGGAAGTGCGGCCAGGCCTCGGCGGCCGGGCGCTCGCGGGGGAAGCCGGCGGCGGTGATCATCGAGACGGCCGCGTCGAACTCGGCGAAGGTCAGGAGTACCGGGGTGTCCGGCGTCGGGTCCGGGTCGAAGCCGACCCGCAGTGAGCGGGCGATGTCGCGCATCGCCGTGAACCCGGCCCGCAGCACCAGCCTGGCCTCCGGCGGCGCGGAGTCCGGGGAGACCGCCAGGTGGATCGCGGCCGCGTCCATCACCGTGACCAGGCCCACCACCCAGCTGCGGTGCGGCCGCGGGGAGCGGAAGGAGAGCAGCACCGGGTAGTTGGAGTGGCTCTCGCCGATGTCGGCGGCCAGCCGCTCCCAGTCGCGGTACAGCTGGGGGAGCGCCGTCTCGGTGTCCACCAGCCACTGCCGTGCCAGCAGTTCCGGCCCCCAGGCGGGTTCCCCGGCCCGGGACTGCAGCAGGGTCACCTCCACCTCGCGCCGGTTGTACGCGGCGTAGAGGGTCGGCAGATAGGCGATCTGCAGGGCGATCACCAGCGGCCCGCTGGCGGCGGCCAGGAAGTCCAGCGCGGACAGGTGCAGCCGCTCCCCGCTCGCGAAGCCCAGCGTGAAGAGGCTGGAACCGGCCTCCCGGAACGACACCGCCCAGTTCAGCTCCGAGATGCCGTGCAGCAGCAGGGTGTACGCCAGCAGCATCGAGCTCAGCCACACCGCGAGCATGCCCAGCAGGATCAGCGGCGCCAGCCAGGTCTGCGCCCGGTCCTGCGCGTGGTAGGTGCCGAACGGCGCTGCGGACAGCCGCAGCAGCGTCCGCAGCCCCCACCAGAGCCGGTACGCCAGCGCGGAGTACAGACCGCGCGGGACGACCAGGGTGCGCAGGATGCTGGCGATGGTGAGCAGCAGGATCAGCACGCCGCCCAGGGTGTGGATCAGCCTCATGACGCCATTGTGGCGGCCGGACGGGGTGGCGGCGGCGCGGGCCCGGCGGGCGGCGCCGGAGCGCCGGGGCATTGACAGGGCGCGGCACCCGGTTGAATGCTAAGCAAGCGCTTAGTCAGCTACCCCGGACCCAGGAGCGAGCCCATGCCCGACACCCCCGCCGACCCGCCCGGCCTGGACCTCGCCCGGCTCCGCGCCCATCTCGACCGCGCGCTGCCCGGCACCGTCCAGGGGCCGCTGCGGGCCGAGTTGATCGAGGGCGGCCGCTCCAACCTCACCTACCGCCTCACCGACGGCACCTCCCGCTGGGTGCTGCGCCGCCCGCCGCTCGGGCACGTCCTCGCCACCGCGCACGACATGGGCCGCGAGCACCGGGTGATGACCGCCCTGCGCGACACCGGCGTCCCCGTCCCCGCCACCCTGCTGCTGGACCGGGGGACGGACGTGCTCGGCGCGCCCTGGTACCTGATGGAGCACGTCCCCGGGACGGCGCACCGCGACGCGGCCGCCCTCGGCGCCCTCGGGGAGCAGCGCGTCCACGCCCTCGGCCACCGCCTGGCCGACACCCTCGCCACCCTGCACCGGATCGACCCGGCCGCCGTCGGACTCGCCGACTTCGGCCGCCCCGAGGGCTACCTGGAGCGCCAGCTGCGCCGCTGGTCCACCCAGCTGGAGGCCTCCCGCAGCCGTGAACTGCCCGGCGTCGACCGCCTGCACGGCCTGCTCGCCGAACGGCTGCCCGCCTCCCCGGCGCCCGCCCTGGTCCACGGCGACTACCGGCTCGACAACGTGCTGGTGGACTCCTCGGACCGGTCCGGCGACACCATCACCGCCGTCCTGGACTGGGAGATGTCCACTCTGGGCGACCCGCTCACCGACGTCGGCCTGCTGGTGATGTACACCGAGCTCGCCGGCGTCGGCGGCGGCATCATCCCCTCCGCCGCGACCGCCCCAGGCTTCCCGGCCGCCGGGGAACTGGTCGCCCGGTACGCGGAGAACACCGGCCGCGACGCCGCCGACCTCCACTGGTACGTCGCCTTCGCGTCCTTCAAGCTCGCCGTGGTCGCCGAGGGCATCCACTACCGCTACCGGCAGGGCCGCACCCTGGGCACCGGCTTCGAACGGGCGGGCGAGATGGCGCCCGTCCTCGCCGAACACGGCCTCACCAGCCTCGACGCCCTCAAGGAGCGCTGACCGATGGACTTCGCCCACGACGCCCGGACGCTCGAACTGCGCGAGCGGCTGCTGGCCTTCATGGACCAGCACGTTCATCCCGCCGAACCCGTCCTGGAGGCCCAGCTCGCCGATCCGGCCCGCGCCCCCTGGGCTGTTCCGCCGATCGTCGCCGACCTCCGGACCGAGGCGCGCGAACAGGGCCTCTGGAACCTTTTTCTGTCAAAGCAGCACAGCCTGTCAAACCGGCACAGCCTGCCCGGCAGCGAGGGCGCCGGCCTCACCAACCTCCAGTACGCGCCGCTCGCCGAGATCACCGGACGCAGCCCCCAGCTCGCGCCGCCCGCCCTCAACTGCGCCGCGCCCGACACCGGCAACATGGAACTCCTCGCCCAGTTCGGCACCGCCGAGCAGCGCGAGCGCTGGCTGCGCCCCCTCCTCGCCGCCGAGATCCGCTCCGCCTTCGCGATGACCGAGCCCGACGTCGCCTCCTCCGATGCCGCCAACATCGCCACCCGGATCCGGCGCGACGGGGACACGTACGTCGTCGACGGGCGCAAGTGGTACATCACCGGGGCGATGAACCCGGAGTGCCGGATCCTCATCGTCATGGGCCTGACCGACCCCGCCGCCGAGCCGCACCGGCGGCAGAGCATGATCCTCGTCCCGCGCGACACCCCCGGCGTCACGGTGCGGCGCGGCATGAAGGTCTTCGGCTACGACGACGCCGACCACGGCGGCCACGCCGAGATCCACTTCGACGGCGTCAGGGTCCCCGCCGCCAACCTGATCGGCGAGGAGGGCTCCGGCTTCGCCATCGCCCAGGCCCGGCTCGGGCCCGGCCGGATCCACCACTGCATGCGGGCCATCGGCATCGCCGAGCGCGCCGTCGAGCTGATGTGCCGGCGCACCCTGGAGCGGGTCGCCTTCGGCCGTCCGCTCGCCGACCAGGGCGTCGTCCAGGACTGGATCGCCGAGTCCCGGGTGCGGATCGAGCAACTGCGGCTGCTGGTGCTCAAGACCGCCTGGCTGATGGACACCGTCGGCAACCGCGGCGCGCACACCGAGATCCAGGCCATCAAGATCGCCACCCCGCGCACCGTCGAGTGGATCCTCGACAAGGCCGTCCAGGCGCACGGCGCCGCCGGGGTCAGCCAGGACACCCCGCTCGCCCAGCTCTGGGCCGGGAACCGCACGCTGCGCCTGGCCGATGGGCCGGACGAGGTGCACAAGCGCTCGCTCGCCCGGCGCGAGCTGCGGCGCCACCGGGAGGGGGCCGCGGAGGGGGGCCGGTAGGGAGGAGCTGGAAGGGGGCCGTGTGCCCGGAGCCGTACTGCCGAAGCCGCCCGGCTTCGGCAGTACTCGTCCTAGGCTGAACCGTTCCCGGATCCGACCGGGACAGCGCGAGGGGAGGGGCGATCATGGGTGAACTGGACGGCAGGACCGCACTGGTGACGGGTGGTTCGCGCGGGATCGGGCGCGCGGTCGCCCTGCGGCTCGCCGCCGAGGGGGCGCTGGTCGCGGTCCACTACGGCGGCAACGACGCGGCCGCCGCGGAGGCGGTGGCGCTGATCGCCGGGGCCGGCGGGCGGGCGTTCGCGGTGCGGGCCCGGTTCGGCGAGAGCGGCGCGGTGGACCGGTTGTTCGAGGGGCTCACCGCCGGGCTGGCGGAGCACGGCGCGGACGGCCTGGACATCCTGGTCAACAACGCGGGCATCCACTCGGTCAGTTCGATCGGGCAGCTCACCGAGGAGGAGTTCGAGCGGCTGCTGGCGGTCAACGTGAGCGCGCCGGTCTTCGTGGTCCAGCGGGCGCTGCCGCTGTTGCGGGACGGCGGGCGGATCGTCAGCATCGGCTCGGCGGCCACCCGGATCGCGGCCGCCGGCCAGATCGGCTACACCGTCACCAAGGCGGCGCTGGCGGCCCTCGGCCCGTCGCTCGCCAACGAACTGGGCCGGCGCGGGATCACCGTGAACACGGTCGCCCCCGGGGTGGTGCGGACCGACATGATCGCCGGCTACACCTCGGCTCCCGAGGCGATGGCCGGACTCGAGTCGATCACCGCGCTCGGACGGATCGGCGAGCCGGAGGACATCGCGGACGTGGTGGGCTTCCTGGCCGGTCCGCAGGGGCGCTGGGTGACCGGCCAGACCATCGACGTCTCCGGCGGCACCTACCTCGGACCGATCACGGCCGGGTGATCCCCGCCGGCAAGGGCCACCGCTCCGCCGGACTCGGCCGGGCCCAGCGCCGTCGGTGCCGGCAGCGCCTCGCCGACCGCGCCGGCGCCGGTGACCGCCGTGCCCTGGCCGGTGAAGCCGCCGGCCGGGCCGTCCGCCCCGGAGCTCCGGTCGGTGCTCACAGGCCGCCGCCGAGGGTGACGCCGCCGTCCACCACCAGGGTCTGGCCGGTGATCCAGGCGGCGTCCGAGGAGAGCAGGAAGGCGACCGCGCCCGCGACGTCCTCCGGCACTCCGAGCCGCCCGAGCGGGTACGCGGCGGCGACCTGTTCCTCCCGGCCCTCGTAGAGCGCCTCGGCGAACCGCGTCTTGACCACGGCGGGCGCGACGGCGTTGACCCGGATCCCCTGGCCGCCGAGTTCGGCGGCGAGTTCGGCGGTCAGCCGGATCAGCGCGGCCTTGCTCACCCCGTACAGGCCGATGCCGAGCGAGGCGCGGATGCCCGCGACGGACGCCACGTTGACCACCGAGCCGCCGTGCTCGCCCATCCAGGCGGCGTGGGCGCGGCGGGTCCAGGCGAGCGGGGCCAGCACGTTGACGGCCAGGATCTTGGCGGCGACGGCGTCGTCGGTGGCCAGCACCGGGCCGTGGACGGGGTTGATCCCGGTGTTGTTGACCAGGTGGTCGAGCCGTCCGAAGGCCTCCATCGTGCGGGCGACGGCCTCCTCCTGGTGGGCCGGGTCGTCGGCCTTGCCGGCGATGCCGATCGCGACGTCGGGCCCGCCCAGGTCGCGGACGGCCTCGGCGAGCGGTTCGGGGGTACGGGCGGTCAGGCAGACCTTCGCCCCCCGGGCGACCAGCTCGCGCGCGATCCCGAGGCCGATGCCCCGGCTGGATCCGGTGACGACGGCCACCTGGCCCTTGAAGGAGTGCACCACGGAGGGTCCTTTCGCACGCGTTCGACGGAGTCGGCGGAGTCGGCGGTTCGGCGAGGGGTGGGGCGTGGGCCGGGCCCGGTGGCCCGGTGTGACTAAGCGCTTGCTCAGCATGCGGTCGGTGCGGGACGCTGTCAACAGTCCGCCGGGGCGTCCGGCTGGAACGTCTGTACGAGTCTTCTGCGAGGATGACGCCATGACGAGCACGCCCATCGCCGACCTCTGGCCCGCCCTGCCCGGCGGCCCCGACGCCCGCCCCGAGGCGGCCTACCGGCTGATCCAGGCGGCCGTCGAATCGTTCGCCGAGCGCGGCTTCCACGCCACCACCACCCGGGACATCGCCACCGCCGCCGGGATGAGCCCGGCCGCGCTGTACATCCACTACCCGTCGAAGGCCGCCCTGCTGGCCGAGATCAGCCGGGCCGGGCACGCGGCCACGCTGGCGCTGGTCCGGGCGGCGGCGGCCGGCGAGGGGGGCCCGGTGGCACGGATGCGGCGGCTGGTGGAGGAGTTCACGGCCTGGCACGCCCGGGCGCGGACGGTCGGCCGGGTGGTCAACTACGAACTGCACGCGCTGCCCGAGGACGCCTACGCGGTGGTCGCGGCGCTCCGGCTGGACATCGAGCGCGAGGTCAGCGCGATCATCGGGGCGGGCGTCGAGGCCGGGGTCTTCCAGGTCGCCGAGGTGCGGACGGCGGCCCGCGCCGTCACCTCGCTGGGCATCGACGTCTCCCGCTGGTACACCGACCGCAGCAGCGAGACACCGGAGGAACTCGGCCGCCGGTACGGCGAGTTGGTGCTGCGGATGCTGGGCGCCCGGGTGGCCTGAGCGGCGGCGCGGGCAGATCGTGGCACCGCGTCGGGTGCGATCGGCCAGGGCGGTGGCCTGCCCTGTCTTCCCGGCCGCCTCCTGAACCGCCGTCACGGGGCCGGGCCGCTCCCTGCCGGATCCGTGCTCCGCCCCCGGCCTCTCGGATCCGGCCCGCGGTGCCGCTGAGCTGCTGTGGCACGATTCCTGAGGGCCGACATCCGTGCGGCCGCCGCACCACCGAGGAAGGGGACCGCCGTGCCCGAGACCACCCGAGACGCCCAGCCCGCCACCGACCTGTCGGAGGCGGTCCGGCCCGCCGACCGGGGCGACACCGCCGCGCCCGCCGCCGTCGCCCCGGTCGGCGGGCCCGCCTTCCGCCCGGCGACCCTGGCCGATGTGCCCGCCCTGGTCGAACTCGTCGAGTCCGCCTACCGGGGCGACGCCAGCCGGGCCGGCTGGACCACCGAGGCCGACCTGCTGGAGGGGCAGCGGACCGACGCCGAGGGCGTCACCGCCGCGATCACCCACCCGGACGGCGTCGTCCTGATCGCCGAGCAGGATGGTGAACTGCTGGCCTGCTGCCAGCTGGAACGCCGGGGCGAGCGCGCCTACTTCGGCATGTTCTCGGTGCGCCCCGGCCGCCAGGGCGGCGGCCTCGGCCGGGCCGTTCTCACGGAGGCCGAGCGGGTCGCGGGGGAGTGGGGCGCCGCCGAGCTGGAGATGACGGTGATCGAGCAGCGGTCCGACCTGATCGCCTGGTACGAGCGCCGGGGCTTCCACCGCACCGGTGTCCACACCCCGTTCCCGTACGGCGACGAGCGCTTCGGCATCCCGCTCCGGCCCGACCTGCGGTTCGAGACGCTGACCAAGTCCGTGGCCGGGCGCTGAGGGGCCGCGGACCGGCCCGCTCCCGGCCGCCCCGGCCCGGGGCGGCCGGGTTCTGGGTCGTCCTCCCGCCGCCCGCCGGCCCGACGCGGGCGGCCAAATTCCGTTGCCCGCCGCCGGGCGTGCGGCGGATGATCCTCTGATGTCCGATATCGCATCCCAGCCCCCCGCCCTGCTGCCCTACCCCAAGATCCCCGCCGGCGGACGGCTCGGCGGCTTCGCGGTCCGGGAATGGGTCGCCGCCGAGAAGGTGCACGGAGCGCACTTCGCCGTTGTCTGCGATCGCTCCGGAGTCCGTCCGGCCAAACGGCGCGAGCTGCTGGGCGACGAACTGCTCGACGGTTTCTTCGGCGTCAGCAGGATCTGGCCCGCGCTGGCCGTGGCCGCGGCCCGCTTCGCCGCGGTACTGCGCACGGCCCGGGGCGGGGCACCTGGCGAACCCGGCGGCGCGACGGACGCGGACGGCGACGACGCGGTGGTGACCATCTACGGCGAACTGGCCGGCGGCCGTTACCCGCACCCGGACGTTCCCGCGGAGCCCGGAAGCGAGCCGGTGCAGACCGGGGTGTGGTACGCGCCGGGCCTGCACTGGCTGCTCTTCGACGCCCATGTCGCCACCGCCTCCGGCGACCGCCGCTGGATCTCCGACCGTTCCCTTCGCCGAGCCGCCGCCGCGGCGGGGCTCACCTGCGTGCCCGCACTCGGGCACGGTCCGCTGAACACGCTGCAGCAGCTGCCGAGCACATTCCGCACCAAGGTCCCCGCCGCCCTCGGACTGCCCGAACTGGACGACAACCTCGCCGAAGGCTACGTCCTCAAGCCGGCCGGGGAGTGGCACGAGACCGACACCCCGGAGGCCGAAAACCGCCCGGTCGCCAAGGTGAAGCAACCCGCGTTCGCGGAGGACGCGCGCTACAACGGCGCACGGCCCTACCTGCCACCGCCGCACGGTGTGACCGGGGTGCCCGCCTGGCTCCTGATCGAAGCCACGGCCCTGCTCACCCCGGCCCGCGCCGCCGCGGCGGTCAGCAAACTCGGCCCCTCCACCCCCGCGGCCGTGGTGGCCGCCGAAATCGCCCAGGACGCCAGGGAGGAGATCGCCTCGGCCATCGGGGGCCTGGAGGAGGCGCCCGCCCGGTCCCTGGAACAGGCACTGCTCCCGGGCGCCCGCACCCTCGCCCTGCTGGACGCCGCCGACCGCCGCACGGGCGGTGAGCGCCGCGGATAGCACCGCCAACGGGGTGGCGGCAGCGTTGACGAACCGTCACGACCTGCACGTTCGGATGATCGTGCGGGGAGTGGCGGCGATCCCCCGCGCCCACCGACGAGTTCGCCCGAACCCCCGACCAGCACTCGGACACTTGTGCGGACTGATCCACTCCTGTGTGATCATGACGGACCGTCAAAGTCCTGACCTGCGGCAATACGCAGATGTCATACCTTGTTAACGATTGGTCTAGGCCAATATGAGAGGCTGACGGCAGAACGGCCACGTCCCGTCCCAGCCCAGGGGGCTATCTCCGCATGCCCGTACTCCATGGCACCGCCATGCCCGCATCCGACACCGGTCCGCGCCGGATACCCGCGGACCCGTCCCTGCGACTGCCCAGTCCGCCCGACGACGAGGAGCTCTACTGGTACTTCGGCCCGCAGCGCCGCTGGGTGCTGCTCTGCGCCACCCTCTCCTACGCCGGAGCCACCGCCACGCTCGGCCTGTTCGCGCTCAGCCGCCCGCTGCTCTGGCCGTTCCTGCTGCTGACCGTGCTCAACGCCGTCACCTGGCTGCTCTCCCTCACCGACGGCCAGCGCTCGCGCCGCTTCACCCGTGACTCGCACGACCTGCTGCTGGGCGCCTGGCGGCCCGCCCGGTGCCCCGGTGTCGACGTGCTGCTGCCGACCGCCGGCGAACCGCTCGCCGTCCTCGACAACGCCTACCGCCACACCGCCGCCGTCCGCTGGCCCGGCCGGCTGACCGTCCTGGTGCTCGACGACGCGGACCGCCCCGAGGTGCGCGAACTCGCCGAGTCGTACGGCTTCCAGTACCGAGCCCGTCCCGACCGCGGCCGGTTCAAGAAGGCCGGCAACCTCAACCACGGCCTCGCCGAGGGCAACGGCGACATCATCGCCGTCCTCGACGCCGACTTCTGCCCGCGCCCCGACTTCCTGCACCACCTGGTGCCCTACCTCGACAACCCCGAGGTCGGCATCGTGCAGAGCCCGCAGTGCTTCGACACCGACCCCGACATGTCGTGGCTGGAGCGGGCCGCCGGCGCCACCCAGGAGATCTTCTACCGCTGGATCCAGCCCTCCCGGGACGCCCAGGACGGCACCGTCTGCTGCGGCACCAACGCGCTCTACCGGCGCGCCGCCCTGGAACGGGTCGGCGGCTTCGCGGAGATCGACCACAGCGAGGACCTCTACACCGGCCTCTCGCTGGCCCGTGCCGGCTGGACCACCCGCTACGTCCCCGCGCTGGTCGCCAAGGGCATGTCGCCGACCGGACTGCCCGCCTTCATCAGCCAGCAGTACCGCTGGTGCCTCGGCTCGCTCGCGCTGGTCCGTGACCCGGGCTTCCGCCGCGGCCCGCTCTCCCGCTCCGCCCGGCTCTGCTTCTGGAACGGCATCCTCGGCTACCTCACCAGCGCGGTGAACGTCTTCGCCATCCCGCTGCCGGCGCTGATCATGCTGTTCTTCGCCCCCTCCGAGATCGAGCCCTGGCAGGTCCTGCCGTTCCTGCCGCCGATCTGGGTCGCGCTGGTGCTGCTGCCCGCGATGTCCCGCACCCGGTGGCGATTCGAGGTCACCCGGGTCCAACTCCTCGGCGGGCTCTGCCACGTGGTCGCCATCGCGCACGCGCTGCGCCGCCGCAGCGCCGACTGGGTGCCCACCGGCGCGGTGTCGGGCGGCAGTTCACTGGCCCGGACGGTCGCCCGGATCGGCGTCGGCTGGCTCGGCTTCGTCATCCTCGCCGGGATCGCCGGTCTCGCCCGGGCCGTCGCGCTGCGCGGCTGGCAGCCGTACTGGGCGCTGATCGCACTGCTCTCGCTGACCGCCTACACCATGATCCCGCTCATCCGGTCCCTGTGGCCCCTGCTGCGCGGTGGCGACGGAGCCGCCGTGGCCGAGGTCGCCCCGCCCGTCCGGCGCAGCTCCGACCTGCGCTTCGGCCGGGCGGAGGCGGTGGCCGTCACCGCCGTGCTGCTGCTCTGCGGGCTGCTGGCGTCCGGCTGGGCCGACCCCCTGATGTTCTGACCGGCCCTCGCCCTCCGGTTCCTCCCGCTTCACCTTCCCTCTGCTCCACCCTCCCTCTGCTCCACCTTCCTTGCGCGTCGCCCCACCGGCGCGGACCCGCCGCCCGGCCGCCCCATCGGCCCGGCAGCCCCGACCACCGCTGCCAGCCCTGCAAGGAGCACCGCCGTGTCAACGGCCGTACCACCGTCGAGCGCCGAGCCGTCGAGCGCCGAGCCGTCGAACCCACCGCAGTCGGCGGACGCCGTCCTGCCGGACGTCGTGCTGTCGACCGCCGTCCTGTCGAGCGCCGCCCCGTCGGGTGACGTGTTACCGGACACCGTGCGCATCGACCGCGCACCCGACCCCGGCCACCGGACCGCCCTGGCGGCGCCACCGGCCGAGGAACCACGCAAGCGGGCGGCCTTCCGCCCCGACATCGAGGGCGTGCGCGGCATCGCCGTGCTGTCCGTCCTCGCCTTCCACGCCTCCGTCCCCGCCTTCACCGGCGGCTACGTCGGCGTCGACATCTTCTTCGTCATCTCCGGCTTTCTCATCACCGGGCTGCTGCTCGGCCGGCCCATCGGCCTCTGGGACTTCGCCGCGCGCCGAGCCCGCCGCATCCTGCCCGCCGCCGCCGTCGTCCTGGTCGCCACCGCGCTCGCCGGCGGCGCCCTGCTCGACCCGCTGCGCGGCACCGACCTCGCCCGCGACCTGATCGCCGCCGCCGGGCAGTTCGCCAACTGGCGGTTCGTCGGCCAGCAGACCGACTACCTCGCCGCCGAACGCGACCCCAGCCCACTCCAGCACTTCTGGTCGCTCGGCGTGGAGAACCAGTTCTACCTGCTCTGGGGCGTCCTGTTGCTCGGCCTGGTCCGCTACCTCCGGGGCCGCCGCCGCACCACCGCGATCACCCTCGCGACCGTCGCCATCGGCGCCGTCTCGCTGCTGCTCTGCATCCGCTGGACGGCCGGCTCGGCGCCACTGGGCTACTTCTCCACCGCCAGCCGCCTCTGGGAGTTCGCGGCCGGCGCCTGCGCCGCCCTGCTCGGCTCCGCCCTCGCCGCCCGGCTGTCGAACGGCGGCCGCGCCGCGGGCCCGGCCGACCGGGCACTGCGGTTGCTCGGCTGGGGCGGCGCGGCGGCGGTCGTCGTCGCGGTCTTCCACTACGACCGCAACACGCCCTTCCCCGGCAGCGCCGCCCTGCTGCCGGTGCTCGGCACCGCCGCCGTCCTGCTCGCCGGCCCGGCGCACCGCGCACTCGGTGCCACCGACGTCGGCCGGCTGCTCTCCGTCCGCCCGCTGCGCGCCGCCGGCCGGCTCTCCTACGCCTGGTACCTGTGGCACTGGCCGGTGCTGACCATCGCCCAGGCCAGGTACGGCAGCCTGCCGTGGACCACCCTGGTCGCGCTCACCGCCGCCAGCGCCCTGCCGGCCTGGCTCACCATGCGGCTGGTGGAGCAGCCGCTGCGCTACGGCAGCAGCCCGGCGCCGCGCCGGGGCCTCGCCGTCGGTGCCAGCGCACTGGTCATCCCGCTGATCGCCGGGCTGACCCTGGGCGGCGGCACCGTCCGGGCCCTGGGCACGGCCGAGGCGTCCACCGTCGCCCCGGCCGGTGCGGTGGAGGGCCCCGACCTGCTCGCCCCCGGCGTCCGGGTGCTCAGCCTGACGCCCTCGCTGGCCCGGGCCCGGGAGGACTTCCCGCCCGGCAGGGGCTGCGAGATCGCGCTCGGCGCCGACAGCAGCCCGCGCTGCCTGTTCGGCACCGAGGACAGCCCGGACCGGATCGTCCTGATCGGCGACTCGCACGCGGGCCAGTGGATCTCGGGCGCGCTCGCCCTGGCCGAGCAGCGGCACTGGGCGCTGGAGGTGCTGGTCAAGCCCGGCTGCCCGCTGGCCACCCTGACCGTGCGCAACAACGTCCTCGGCCGCACCTTCGACGAGTGCGACCGCTGGCGCGAGAACACCTTCACCCGGCTGGCCACCGGGCCCAAGCCGCGGCTGATCCTGATGGCCGGCCTCAACCGGTACGGCAGCCAGGAGGAGCGCGCCACCGGCTGGACCCGCACCCTGGACCGCCTCACCGCCACCGGCGCCCCACTCGCCTACCTGGGCGACACGCCGATGCCCGGCAAGGACATCCCAACCTGCCTCGCCGCCTCGGACGGGCGTTCCGACGCCTGCTTCTTCCCGCGCGAGACGGCCTTCGAGCGTGACCCGCTGATCGACGGCGGACTCGCCGAGCGCTACCGGGTCCGGGTGCTGGACCTCGGCCCGCTGCTCTGCCCGGGCACCGGCCCGGACTGCCCCGCGGTGCTGGAGGGCGTGGTGCTCTACCGCGACACCGGGCACATCACCGACACGCTGGCCCGGGTGCTGGCGCCCCGGCTGGACCGGGGGCTGCTGCCGGCCGGGTGAGCCGCGGCGCGCCGCGCCGCGCGGCCCGGCCGACGGCGGCCCGTCCCCGAACCCCGGGGGCGGGCCGCCGTCCGTTCGGGCCCCACGGGCGTCGTGGGCGCCCCCGAACCCGTCGGCACTCGCCCCCTCGGCACCGGGCGGCCCGCGCGGCCGGTGGCCGCCGCGCTCAGCCGTAGACGCTGTGGCAGAGCCGGGACTGCTCCGAGCCGGGCTTCCAGCGGCCGAGGCGCTCCGCCTGGTCGCAGACCGTGCCCGCCCCCGAGCCCGCACCCGCGCCCTGGCCGCCGCCCGGCTTGCCGGCACCCGCACCGTTCGCCGGGACAGCCGGTGCCGCCGAGGCCGCCGAGGCCGCGGGGGTGGGCGCGGACGCACCGGCGGCGCCGGTGCCGTGGGACGGCGACGGGTGGGGCGTCCGGCCCGGCTTCGGCCGGGCGCTCGCGGAGCGGTCCGGTCCGGAGGGCGTGGCGTTCGACGCCGGGGCGGCCGGTGCCGCCCCGAGGTCGGCCGTTCCGGCGCCGAGCGAGGTCGGGGCGTTCTCCGGCGAGGGTGACGGTGTGGCGGACACCAGCCGCGGCGACACCGGCAGCAGCGCGGGCGCCGCGGACCCGGACGGCGAGGGCGAGGCCTCCGGGACCGGCACCGCCCCGGACAGTTCCTCGTCCGATCCCGGTCCGCACATCACCAGCACGGTCGCCATCACCGCGAGGGTTCCGATGGCCGACGCGCCCCACACCCGGCGCGAGCGCCGGGGCGGTGCGGGCGGGCGCGGCGTGGGTGGCGGCACCGCGGATGCCCCCAGCGGCGGGGGCTGCCACGCCTGTTGCGGCCACTGCCATTGCTGTGCGTGCGTCGGTTGCCCGCTCATCGTCTTGTCCTCCTGCCGCCGAACCCCCCACCAAACCGTGTGCAGTGCTCAACGAGCGTTCCGCCGTCGGGATATGACCCGGAAGAGGGTTCTCCGAGGCCCGCCCGGTCGGCCGTACGCTGCCTGCCGTACCCCGGGTGCGGAGCCCGGGAGCCGACCACATGCTGAGGACATGGAAACCAACAGCACGACGAAGCCCCTGGTCGAGGTGGCCGAGTTCCGTACCGACAGCCGCTACCGCCTGGTGTACTTCGAGGGCCACGGCTGGGAACCCCTGGCGCCGGAGGAGTTCGAGCCCCGGATCCGGCAGCTCTTCCCGGATCTCGACGCGCACGACCCCGTCCGGGTCCACTGGGCCGACCGTCCCTGGGAGTGGCCCGCCTGGCACCCCGGCGAGGCCTGAGCGCTCCGGCCGGGCGCCGGCGGCGCGGGCCCTTCGGCGGGCGCTTGCCCACCTGCGACCGGGTCCTCCTTCCGGGCGACCCGGACCGGCGGTCACCTGGGGGAGAATCGTCCCGACCGCCCGTACCGCGCCCCGGAGGAACCATGAACCAGCTCGCGAGCACCGCCGGTTACGGGGAGGAGGCCGAGCGGCTCGCCGTGCAGTACGAGAGCGTGACGTTCGCCGAGGTCCACCGCGAGGTGCTGCACCTCGTCCCCGAGCCGCCGAGCGCCGTTCTGGACATCGGCGCCGGCACCGGGCGGGACGCGGCCGCGCTCGCCGGGCTCGGCCACCGGGTCGTCGCCGCCGAACCCACGGCGGAACTGCGCGGTATCGGCCACCGCCTCCACGCCGGACGCGGCATCCGCTGGGTGGACGACGCGCTGCCCTCGCTGCCCGTCCTCGGCGGCGGGCGCGAGCGCTTCGACCTGATCCTGCTGACCGCCGTCTGGATGCATCTGGCCGACCGGGAGCGGCCGTTGGCGATGGACGCGATCGCCGGGCTGCTCGCTCCGGCCGGGCGCGTCCTGCTTTCCCTGCGGCACGGGCCCGTTCCGGCCGGACGCCGGATGTTCGACGTCCCGGCGGACGAGACGGTGGCGCTGGCCCGGGCCCGCGGGCTGGAGCTGCTGCACCGTGCGGAGCGCGGGGACCTGCACGGCCGGGCCGGTGTGCGGTGGAGCCTGCTCGCGTTCCAGCGGGCGAGCGGGGCGAGCGGGGCGAGCGGGGTGCGGCGGGCCGATCCGTCGGCGTCGCGCTGAGTTCCCGCGGCCCGGGCCGGCAACCGGACGGCCCGGCGGCCGCGTCCTCGTCCGCGAGGCTCGCGCCCGGTGCCGTATGGAAGCGAACCGGCCAGATACCGCAAGGAATTCGCCATCGACGCGAATCGCACCCCCAATGGTCATGGACGGTTTTCGGAGCCGTGGCTTCCGGTTCGATCGCCATCCCTAGCGTGCGGGCATGACACAGAGTCACCACCCCAGCCCCGTCGGCGCGCACGCCGAGCTCCCCCCGGTCCACCTCGGGCACCAGCCCGTCCGCCGGGCCACCGGCCGGACGGCCCGTCGGACCTCCGCCCTGGTCGCCGCCGTGGCCGCGGTCGCCGCCCTCGGCCTCACCACCGTCGCGCTGAGTGCGCCGGCCGCGGTGTCCGCGACGACCGCGGCGGCCGCGCAGGCCCCCGGCGAGGTCGTCGTCTCCGAGGACTTCTCCGGCTCCGGCCTCCCGGCCGGCTGGAACGCCGTCGAGGGTGACTGGAAGGTGGAGAACGGCCGACTGGTCGGCAGCTCCGCCAACTCCGGCCAGCAGAGCCGGATCACCTTCGGCCGCCACCTGGACGACTTCCGCTTCGAGGCCACCGCCCGCTTCGAGAGCGTCCAGGACACCGCCCGCTGGACGGCGCTCGGCCTGGACGTCCCGGCGAGCGGATCGACCCCCTGGTCGATCGCCACCATGCGCACCGGCACCACGGCCGCCAACGGCCTGGAGTTCGCGCAGCGGACCACCGGCAACGCCTGGAACGTCACCAACACCGGCTCCGCCCCGTCCGCCGCGGGCACCGGCCGCGACGTGCGGATCGCCGTCGAGGTGCACGGCACCAGCGCCCGCTGGATCTTCGAGGGCAAGGAGGTGCTGCGCACCACCCAGGTCGCCCGCAGCGCGGACGGCGGCCAGGCGCTGGTGGTGAACGGCGCGAAGGTGTCGTTCGACGACATCAGGGTCACCGCGCTCGCGCCCGGCGCCTGGATACGCCCGGCGGGCTCGCCGCTGACGGTGTTCGCCCACCGCGGCGCCTCCTCGGCCGCCCCGGAGAACACCCTGGTCTCGGACGAGATCGCCCGGCGTGGCGGCGCGGAGTGGATCGAGAACGACGTCCAGCCCAGCAAGGACGGCGTGCCGTACGTGCTGCACGACGACACCGTCGACCGCACCACCAACGGCAAGGGCCGGATCCGCGATCTGACGGCCGCGCAGATCGACGCGCTGGACGCGGGCTCCTGGTTCGGTCCGGCGTACACGGGCACCCGGGTCCCGACCCTGGCCGCCCAGCTCGACGACCTGCGCACCCGTGGCGGCAACCTGCTGCTGGAGATCAAGGGCCAGCACAGCCGCGACGAGGTGGCCCGGATCGTCAAGGAGGTGCGCGACCACGGCATGACCGGCCGTGTCTTCGTCCAGAGCTTCGAGGTGGACGCGCTGCGCTTCACCCGCGAGCTGGCACCGGAGCTGCCGCTCGGCCTGCTCCGCGGTGACCTGGACGCCGACCCGGTGGCGATCTCCAGGGAGCTGGGGCTGGCCGCCTACAACCCGTCGGACGGCGGTCTGTCGGCGCGCGCCGGCGTGGTGAAGGACCTGCACGCCGCCGGGGTCGCGGTGAACGTCTGGACGGTCGACGCGGCCGCCCGCTGGAAGGCGCTGGAGGCCGCCGGGGTGGACGGCGTCATCACCAACCGCCCGGCCGAGCTGTCCGGTTGGAACTCCGCCTGGCTGCAGGGCGGCGCCGTGGCGCCGCCGGCCGCGCCGAAGGTGGAGATCACCTCGCCGGTGGCCGGTGCCACTCTGGACCGTGCCCAGCAGCCGGTCACCGCCGTGCAGGCGACCGGTGCGGAGACGGTCCGGCTGACCCTGGACGGCAAGGAGATCCCGGCGGGCGCCCCGCTGGACACCGCCACCCTGGCCCTGGGCAAGCACACCCTGCGCGCCGAGGCCACCGGCCCCGGCGGCAGCGCCCAGGCCACCGCGGAGTTCACCGTCGCCGCCACGCCGACCGGCCTGGCCTCGCTGATCCTCACCTCGGGCGCGGACCGCAACGCGGTGGCCACGCTGACCGTGATGCTCGGTCAGGGCCAGTACCAGCCGCTGGCGAACTGGGCCGAGAACCAGGCCGGCCGGACCGTTCCGGCCGACCGGGCGCAGCTGATCGCGGCCGACGCCCGGGCCCTCGGCCGGAGCTGATCCGCCGATCGTCCGACCCCCTGCGCGACGGGCTCCCGTGCCACCCGGCACGGGAGCCCGTCGCGCGCGAGCGATCCATCAGGTTGTCTGAGGAGTTAGGTAGCCCTTAGGGTGCCGGTGGAGCCGTTGAGCGCGGGCCTGGGGTCACACATGTCAGACAAGCGGACAGGTGTGCCCCGGTGCGGCGTCGGCGGATCCGGCCATGACCGGTGACCCATGACCGGTGACCCATGACCGGTGACTCATGCCCCGTGACCACGACCTGCGATCCACGGCTCATGACCACGCTCCCCGGCCGGAGAGCCAAGGCCCGGGGGCAATTCCCGGACCCGGACCCGGACCCGGACCCGGACCCAAGACACCAGACCCAAGAGCCAGAGAAGGGCACGCCCGTGAAGAAGGGCCAACTGGGGTTCCTGACCTCGACCCATGCCGTGAACGACCTCTACCAGGGTTTCGTCCCGGCACTCCTGCCGTACCTCGCCTCCGAGCGTCACTACAGCTACGCCGCCACCACCGGTATCACCCTGGCGGCCACCGGGCTGTCGAGCGTGGTGCAGCCGGTGTTCGGCGTGGTCGCCGACCGGCGGTACCGGGGGTGGCTGATCCCGGCGGGCTTCCTGGTCGCGGCGGCCGGGATCGCGCTCGCGGGGGTGAGCGGCAGCTATCCGCTGACCTGGCTCGCGGTGGCGCTCTCCGGCATCGGGGTGGCGGCGTACCACCCGCCGGCGACCAGCGCGGCCCGTGCGGCGGGCGGCAGTTCGCAGCAGGCGATGAGCTGGTTCTCGGTGGGCGGCACGGTGGGCGGGTCGCTGGCGCCGCCGCTGGTCACGCTGGTCGTGGGGGCCACCGGGCTGTCGGGCGCGTGGCTGCTCGCGACGCCCGCCGCGGTGATGGCGGCGCTCTGGGCGCTCAGCGGCCCGTGGATGCGGCTGCGCGGGTACGAGCCCGCCCGGCCGCTGGTGCGGGCCGGCGGGGCCGGGGGACGGCAGGCGGTGCACCGGGACGACTGGCGGGCGTTCGGGCGGCTCGCCGCCACCACCGTCGGCTGGTCGGTGCCGTATGTGACGACGACGTCCTTCCTCTCCCTCTACATCAGCCGCGACCTGGGCGGCTCGGGCGCGGTCGCGGCGCTGGCGCTCACCGCCTTCACCGCGGCGGGCGCGGTCGGCACCCTCCTGGGCGGCTGGCTGGGTGACCGGTGGGGGCGGCTGGTGCCGGTGCGGATCGGGTACCTGGCGGCGCTGCCCGCGCTGGGCGCGCTGATCCTGGCACCCGGTGCGGGGGTGGCGCTGGTGTGCGCGCTGCTGTTCGGGCTGGCGATGTTCCTGCCGTTCGCGCCGCAGGTGACGCTGGCCCAGGACTATCTGCCGAACCGGCCCGGTACGGCGAGCGGGGTGACGCTGGGGCTGGCGATGTCGGTGGGCGGGCTGCTCTCTCCGCTGTTCGGGATGCTGGCCGACGCCCGGGGGCTGACGGTGACGCTGACCGGGATGCTCGCCGTCCTGGCCGTCGGCTGCGTCCTCGCGCTGCGGCTGCGGGACCGGGATCTCTCGGCGGAGGCGGTCGGCGCCGTCCCCGAGGACGGGCGCGAGCCGCTGGCCGGCAGCGCGGTCTCCGACGGCTGAGTCCGGCGGCTGAGTCACGGGGCCGAGTCCGGCGGGCGGTGCCGGGCACCGCCGGCGGCGCCGGCCGGCCGGGGGAGAACGGGCCCTGAGCTGTTCGGACATGGAATGGAACACCCGTGCCGGGCAGCGGAATCGACTGGAACGATTCCCCGCGCCGCGCGCCTGGCGGGAATTGTCGGACACGCCCTACGATTCGCCGTCATGAACCAGAGCATCAGCGTGGGCGGCCACCGGATATCCGTGGCCGAGGCCGCCAAGTGGGTCCGCGCCTACTTTGACGAGCAGGCGAACACCACCGCCGCCGCCAAGGGCGGCAAGCCCTTCGCCTACCCCGTGTACGACCGGATGGACACCGGCAGCGGGCCGGACGAACTCAACGACGGTGACCTGCTCGCCCCGCTGCTCCTCAATGTGGCGCCGAGCATCGCGGCCGTCTTCAACCTGCGGGCCGTCCGCCCGGAGCTGGAGGCGGCCCTGGCCCGCATCCCCCGGGACCTCACCCTCCAGGAGGCGGTGGCCCGGGGCGCCCACCGCGAGCTGATCGAACCACTGGTCGGCGTGCTGGACCGGGCCGCAGGGGTGCGCGGAGTCCAGGGGACGATCCTGATGAAGATCCTGCACCGCAAGCGCCCGCTGTTCCTCCCGCTCTACGACACCCAGGTCTACGCCTGCTACTGCGGCGCCGCCGAGGAGTTCCCGATCAAGCCCGAAACCGGGCGCGGCTGGGCCGAGTTCTTCTGCCGGCTGGCCGAGGCCATGGCCCACGACCTCGACCGCCAGGCCGGGCAGTGGGCGGTGCTCGCGGCGGCCGCCCCGGCCGACGTGTCACCGCTGCGCGTCCTCGACGTGGTCGCCTGGCACCTCGGCAAGCCGGAGTAGCGGGGCCACCGTCTCCGTGTGCGCCCCGGCCGGGTCGGCGGCCGGGGCCGTCTGCGAGAGTGCGGGCATGAAACTTCGCTGCGCCGTTCTCGACGACTTCCAGGGTGTCGCCACGAGCATCGTCGACTGGTCACCGGTTGCCGACCGGGTGGCGGTGACCGCCTTCCGTGAGCACTTCGGCTCGGAGGACGAACTGGCCGAGGCCGTCGCCGACTTCGACATCGTCGTCACCCTGCGCGAGCGGGTGGCGTTCCCCGCCTCGCTGTTCGCCAGGCTGCCCCGGCTCAGGCTGCTCGTCGCCTCGGGCATGCGGAACTCGGTGATCGACCACGCGGCCGCCCGCGAGCACGGGGTGACGGTCTGCGGCACCGCCAGCTCCGCGACCCCGCCGGTGGAGCTGACCTGGGCGCTGCTGCTCGGCCTCGCCCGGGGCATCGTGCCGGAGAGCACGGCGCTGCGCGCCGGCGGCCCCTGGCAGAGCACCGTCGGCGCCGACCTGGCCGGGCGGCAGCTGGGGCTGCTCGGCCTCGGGAAGATCGGCAGCCTGGTCGCCCGGGTCGGCCTCGCCTTCGGCATGGAGGTGGTCGCCTGGAGCCAGAACCTCACCGGCGAACGGGCCGCCGAGGTCGGTGTGCTCAAGGCCGCGTCCAAGGAGGAGTTGCTCGGCGGCAGCGACTTCGTCTCCGTGCACCTCGCCCTGGGCGAGCGCACCCGGGGCCTGGTCGGCGCGGCCGAACTCGCCCTGATGAAGCCCGAGGCCTACCTGGTCAACACCTCCCGCGCGGCCATCGTCGACCAGGACGCCCTGCTCGCCGCCCTCACCGAGGGCCGGATCGCGGGCGCGGCCGTGGACGTCTTCGACATCGAGCCGCTCCCCGCCGACCACCCGCTGCGCACCGCACCGCGCCTGCTGGCGACCCCGCACCTCGGCTATGTCTCGCGGGACAACTACCGGACGTACTACGGTCAGGCGGTCGAGTCCATCGCGGCGTTCCTGGCCGGCGCGCCGATCCGCCGACTGGGCTGACACGCCGGAAGGTGCGCCGTCCGGGGCAACGGCCCCCGCATACTGGCCGCGTGACGAGCCGAGACGGGGTGCGCGGGGCGGGCGGCGGACTGCCGGGCCGCCGGGGACTGCTGCTGGTGGGCGCCTCCGCCGTGCTGCTCGGCTCGGCCGGCTGTTCGAGTAGTGGCGTCAGGCGGGAGACAGCAACGGCGAGTTCGGCCGGGCAACCGGCGCAGTCAGGGCAACCAGGACAGCCAGGGCAGACCGGTCCGGCCGGCACCACCCCGGAGGCGACGGCCGCGCCCTCGGCCCCGACCGGTACCCCCACCGCACTGCCCCGGCCGCAGCCCTGGCAGCCCGGCCCGTCCGACGTACAGCCGGACGTCAAGCGCCGGGCCGTCGAACTGGTCACCGCCATCGGCTCCTGGCCGGCCGGCGGCCAGGGGGCGGACGCGGCGAAGGCACGGGTGGCGGAGCTGGGGCTGCCCCCTGGCCTGGTGGACCAGGCCGGCCCGCTCGCCCCGGCGGCCGACGAGGCCGCGCTGGAGGTGATCGTCGCCCAGTACGGCGGCATCCTCGCCGGTTCTGCGAGCGTGCTGGTGGTCTGCCGGCAGTGGACCCGAGGGCCGGACGGCTCCGTCGTGGAGGGCGGGACCAGCGTCGACGTCCGGCTGAGCCGCGCACAGCCCCGCTGGACCGTCACCGACCTGCTCCCGGGCGATCCGGGGGCCCCCGCCGCCGCGCCCTCGCCCGCCGTCGGCCAGGTGCTGGCCCAGCCGAGGATCCAGCTGCCGCCCGAGGCCGCCGCCGACCTGCGCAGCGGCACCGTGCACGACAGCGTGCCGCGGGCGATGCTCCAGCTGGCGGGCGGCTACCAGCTGTACGTCAGCGTGGTGCGGTCCGGCCACCCGCTGGACGTGTTCGGCACCACCCGGCCCAGTGACCACCCGCGCGGGCGGGCCTTCGACGTCTGGCGGATCGACGGCCGGGCGGTGGTCGATCCGGCGACCCCGCGTCAGCTGATCGAGTCCTTCATGCGGGACGCCGCGGCGGCCGGCTCCTACAACGTGGGCGGTCCGATCGCGCTGTCGGGCGGTACCGGCAACCAGTTCTTCACCGACGACACCCACCACGACCATGTGCACATCGGGTTCACGTCCTGACAGCGGCCGTGACGTGAGCGGCCCGCCGCCGGGGCGACGGGCCGCTCGCAGGACTCACGGGACGGCTCAGCCGACCGAGACGGCGCTCCAGGCGGCGGCGACCGCCTTGTACTCGGTGCTGTTGAGGCCGTAGAGGTCCTTGGCCGCGCTGAGGGTCGCGGTGCGGGCGCCCTTGTAGTTGGTGGTGGACGTCATGTAGACGGTCAGGGCGCGGTACCAGATCCTGGCGACCTTCTGGTTGCCGATGCCGGCCACCGTGGAGCCGTTGCAGGTGGGGCTGTTGTAGGTGTAGCCGTTGATGGTCCTGGTGCCGCTGCCCTCGCTGGCGAGGTAGAACCAGTGGTTGCCGACGCCGGAGGAGTTGTGGACGTCGAGCTGCCCGACCTTGCTGGTCCAGCAGTCGGCGGACCGGCCGTCGAGCGAGGGCTTGTCGAAGCGGCGCAGCCACGGCGGGGTGGACTGGTCGCTGAAGAGGTAGTCCGGGGTGTCGATCGGGTTGTTGGCGTACCACTCGACCATGGTGCCGAGGATGTCGCTGGTGGCCTCGTTGAGGCCGCCGGACTCGCCGCTGTAGCGGAGGTTGGCGGTGGCGCTGGTGACGCCGTGGGTCATCTCGTGGCCCATGGTGTCGAGGTCGACCTGCTCGGGGTCGGTGGTGCCGTCGCCGTCGCCGGTCATCATGCAGAAGCAGTCGTCGGACCACTGGGCGTTGTCCCAGTTGGTGCCGACGTGCACGAAGACGGTGGCGCCCTTGCCGTCGTTCTTGATGCCGTTCCGGCCGAAGGTGTTCTTGTAGTAGTCGTACGTCCAGGCGGTGTTGGCGTGGGCGTCGACGGCGGCGGTGGCGCGGTTGGTGGAGAACTTCCTGCCGTCGCCCCAGACGTTGGTGGTGCTGGTGAACGCCGTTCCGGAGCTCGCGGTGAGCAGGTTGGCCGAGACGTTCTTGGCGTCCTTGGTGATGTGCCCGCGCACCGGGTCGGTCAGGGTGTAGCCGCCGGACTTCTGGGTGGTGTCGATGGTGATGTCGCCGGTGTACTCGGAGTGGCCGGTGCCACTGGCCCGGTGCTCGGAGTCGTAGGCCTCGATCTGCTCGCCGGTGGTGGCGTCGGTGACGACGACCCGCCCGGTGGGCTCGCCGTGCTCGCCGGCGCCCTTGACGGTGGTGCGCCAGGCCAGCCGGGGCGTGCCGTCGGCGGCCCAGACGACCAGCTCAGGGGTGCTGGTCGCGTTGACGACGCCGGGGGCGGCCTGGAGCGCGCGGCCGGCGGTGGCCTGCGCGGGGACGCTGGGGACGGTGGACGTCACGGCGGCATCGTGGGCGGCGGCGTGGGAGGAGTCCTTGAGCCGGCCGCGCGCGTCCTGGTGCACCACCAGGTCGCCGCCGACGACGGGCAGTCCCTGGAAGGTGCGGTCGAAGCGGACGTGCTGGGTGCCGTCGGCGTCGAGGACGACGTCCTTGACCACGAGGGCCTGGCCGTCGCCGAAGCCGAACACCCCGGCGTTGTGGGCGACGTTGGCCCGGGCCCGGTCGATCGCCGCGGCCCGGTCGGTGGGGGCGGCGGCGGCCGAGCCGGCCTGGACGGTGGTGGCGACGAGGGCGGCGGTGGCCGCTACGGCCGCGGCCGCGAGGTAGCGGCGGCGAGAGGAGGTGGGGCTCACTCTGACTCCAGTCGGGGTAGCTGCAGGGAAGGAGCTGCGACTGAGATTGACGGTGGGCAGTCAGATTGAGCTAGGGGTAGGGTCGGATCTTGACCAATTCGTGTCCTGTACTGATCAAATCTGATCGAAGGTGAGGCCCTGTTCTACGATCGCGCGGTGACGATCACATACCTGTGGCGCGGCGCCTTCGATGACGACGAGGTCGGCGCGCTGCATGCCGAGGCCTTCGGCCACCCCGTCGTCCCGTCCGGGTGGCGGGCCCGGCTGGAGCGGCACAGCCTCGGCTGGGTCTGCGCCCGGCGGGCCGGCGACCGCGCGCTGGCGGGCTTCGTCAACGTGGCCTGGGACGGCGGCCGGCACGCGTTCGTCCTGGACACCGCGGTCGCGGCGGCGGTGCGGCGCTCGGGCGTCGGCGCGCGGCTGGTGGCCGCCGCCGCCGAGGGGGCCCGGGCGGCCGGCTGCGACTGGCTCCACGTGGACTTCGAGGAGCACCTGCGCCCGTTCTACCTGGACGCCTGCGGATTCCGCCCGACGGAGGCCGGGCTCATCCGGCTCTGAGCCGCCCCCGGTCCGCCGTCGGGCACCCCGCGCCGGGGGGAGTCGGCGCGGGTCCTGGCCCGATCCAGTCGCCAACCGGCAAGCGCCGCCCGGGTTCTGCACCCGGGCGCCCCGTCCACACCTCGGACGCCCCCGGCCGTCGCCGCGCCGACGGTTGTACCGTGCAGGTGGACGGTCGGCGCCTGCCCGCCCGGTGCGGCGCCGCGCCCGCACCCTGCCAGGAGCCAGCCACCGGAGGCCCGTCACCCATGAGCACGTCCACCCCCCTGCCCGACGGTCCACTGCTGCGTACCAAGGACGTGGACGTCGTCCGCGACGGACGCCACCTGCTGCGCGGGATCACCCTCGCCATCCAGCCGGGCGAGCACTGGGCCCTGCTCGGGGCCAACGGCGCCGGCAAGTCCACCCTGCTCGGTCTGCTCGGCGCGGTCTCGCACCCGACCCGGGGCGAGGTGGACGTGCTCGGCCGCCGGCTCGGCCGGGTGGACATCCGCGACCTGCGTGCCCACCTCGGGCACGTCAACCCGCGCCACCCGCTGCGCTCGCCGCTGACCGTGCGCGAGGTGGTGCTCACCGGCCTCACCAACAGCATCGAGCCGGACCTGCACCGCAAGCCCGGACCCGAGGCCCTGGACCGGGTCGAGCAGCTGATCGAGACCCTCGGTATGACCGCGATCGCCGAGTCCCCCTGGACCACCCTCTCCCAGGGCGAGCGCGGCCGGGCCCTGATCGCCCGCGCCCTGATGCCCAGCCCCCGCCTGCTGCTGCTCGACGAGCCCGCCACCGGGCTGGACCTGACCGCCCGCGAGCAACTGCTCGACAGCCTCGACCTGTTGCGCCACCAGCACCCCGAGCTGGCCAGCGTGCTGGTCACGCACCACCTGGAGGAGCTGCCGGAGAGCACCACGCACGCGCTGCTGCTGCGCGGCGGCGAGTGCGTCGCCGCCGGTCCGGTCGACGAGGTGATGACCACCGAGCTGATCAGCGCCTGCTTCGGCCACCCGATCCGGATCAGCCGGCACGAGGGCCGCTGGACCGCCCGCGCGGCCACCCGGCGCACCCCGCTCCGGTGAGGCTCGTCGCCCGGTGACCGGTTCTGGTCCTCCGGGGGTTCCGGGCCGGTGGTGGTCGGTAGGCTGACGACCCGCTCGGCGCAAGGGGAGGCGGGGCCTGCGGCGGACCGTGGTGCGTCGCAGGTGGGGGCCGGTGTAGACGGCCAAAAAAGATATCCCTAAGGTATGCCTTAGCTAAGTGGGTGGGGGCACCGGTGGCTCCGGTGCCATTACCCACGCTCAGCCCTGCCCCGGTACCGCCTGCCCTTCCCGTTGGAGCCTTCATGTCCGCCCGTCGTTCCACCGCAGCCACGCTGCTCACCCTCGCTGTGGCAACCGCCGCTCTGGCCGGCTGCTCGCAGAAGAAGGACGACAAGGCATCCTCCGACGCCGTCAAGGTGAACGCCACCGACTCCGCCTGCGAGGTCTCCAAGACGACCTTCCCGGCCGGCCACGTCGTGATCGACATCACCAACAAGGGCTCGAAGACCACCGAGGTCTACGTCTACGGCGACGGCGACAAGATCATCACGGAGCGCGAGAACATCGGCCCCGGCACCAAGGCGACGATCAACGCCGAGATCAAGGCCGGTTCGTACGAGGTCGCCTGCAAGCCGGGCATGGTCGGCGACGGCATCCGCCAGAAGATCACCGTCACCGGGGACGGCGCCACCGCCGCCGCCTCGGCCGACCCGCGCCTGGTCTCCGCCGTCGCCGCCTACCGCACGTACGCCCAGGAGCAGGCCGACGCCACCATCCCGGCCGTCGAGGCCTTCGCCGCCGCGATCAAGGCCGGCGACCTGGAGAAGGCCAAGTCGCTGTACGCGCCGTCGCGCACCGGCTGGGAGCGCACCGAGCCGGTCGCCGAGAGCTTCGGGGACGTCGACCCGAAGACCGACACCCGCGAGGACAAGCTGGAGCCCGGCCAGCAGTGGACCGGCTGGCACAGGCTGGAGAAGTCGCTCTGGGCCGATGCGAAGATCGGCGACGAGGAGAAGACGCTCGCCGACCAGCTGGTCAACGACCTGAAGGACTGGCAGAAGAAGATCCCCGAGGCCGAGATCACCGCGACCAGCATGGCCAACGGTGCCAAGGAGCTGCTGGACGAGGTCGCCACCAACAAGATCACCGGCGAGGAGGACCGCTACAGCCACACCGACCTGGCCGACTTCGCCGCCAACGTCGAGGGCGCGGAGAAGGCCTACGAACTGCTGAAGCCGGTCGCCGCGGAGAAGGACGCCGAGCTGGCGAAGACCCTGGACGCCGAGTTCGAATCGATCCAGGCGCTGCTCGCCAGGTACAAGCAGGCCGACGGCACCTACACCTCCTACGACAAGGTCACCGAGGCCGAGCGCAAGACCTTCTCCGACGCGGTGAACTCGCTGGGCGAGCCGCTGTCGAAGCTGGCCGCCGCCGTGGTCGTCAAGTAACGCGCACCCGTCAGCCGGCTCGCCAGAGCCGCCGGTACCACCTCGTCACAAGTACCACCTCGTCACACCGCCGTGGCGGCCCCAGCGGCCGCCACGGCATCCGTGAGTCAGCACAGAGAAGGGCCCGCCCGCCGATGGACGTCGAGAACGAGCAGCAGAACGGGACGCCGGCCGGTACCGACGCCACCGCCACCACCAGTGCGCAGCGCGACGCCGCCCGCAGCCCGATCAGCCGCCGTGCCGTCATCGGCTGGGCCGGCGCCGGGGTCGCCCTCGGCGCGGCCGGGGTGGGCTCGGTCGCCGCCGCGACCCGCCAGGACGACGACGCCCCGGCGCAGGCCGCCGCGGGCGGGGACATCCCGTTCTACGGCGAGCACCAGTCGGGCATCTCCACACCGGTCCAGGACCGGCTGCACTTCGCCGCCTTCGACGTCTCCGCCACGGCCACCCGCGACTCGCTGGTGAAGATGCTCAAGGAGTGGACCAAGGCCGCCGCCGCGATGACCGGCGGCCGTGACGTCGGTACCGGCGCCGTCAGCGGTCTGCCCGAGGCGCCGCCGGACGACACCGGCGAGGCCCTCGGCCTGCCCGCCTCCCGGCTCACCCTCACCATAGGCTTCGGTCCCACCCTGTTCGAGAAGGACGGTGTGGACCGCTTCGGCCTGCGGGCCAAGCGCCCCGAGGCCCTGATCGACCTGCCGAACTTCAAGGGCGACAAGCTCGATCCGCAGCGCAGCGGCGGCGACCTCTGCGTCCAGGCCTGCGCCGACGACCCGCAGGTCGCCGTGCACGCGATCCGCAACCTGGCCCGGATCGGGATGGGCACGGTCAACATCCGCTGGTCGCAGCTCGGCTTCGGCAAGACCTCCTCCACCACCCCGGACGCCCAGACCCCGCGCAACCTGCTCGGCTTCAAGGACGGCACCCACAACATCGCGGGCACCGACACCGCCCGGCTCGCCGAGCACGTCTGGGCCGGTCCGGGGGACGGTCCGGAGTGGATGACCGGCGGCTCGTACCTGGTCGCCCGGCGGATCCGGATGCACATCGAGACCTGGGACCGCACCTCCCTCAAGGAGCAGGAGGACGTCTTCGGCCGGACCAAGGGCGAGGGCGCGCCGTACGGCAAGGCCAAGGAGCACGACGCGCCGGACCTCAAGGCGATGCCGGCCGACTCGCACGTGGCCCTGGCCCACCCGGACGCCAACAACGGCCTGATGATCCTGCGCCGCGGTTTCTCCTTCACCGACGGCACCGACGGCCTCGGCCGCCTGGACGCCGGCCTGTTCTTCCTCGCCTACCAGCGCGACAGCCGCAAGGCGTTCGTCCCGCTCCAGCAGCGGCTCGCCGCCAGCGACAAGCTCAACGAGTACATCCAGCACGTCGGCTCCGCCCACTTCGCCTGCCCGGCGGGCGTCCGCAAGCCCGGTGAGTGGTGGGGCCAGGCCCTCTTCGGCTGATCCCCGCCCGACCCGTACGTACCACCTCTTCACCCCCCAGGAGCCAGCGTGTTCGGCAACTACCTGATCGGCCTGCGCGAGGGCCTCGAAGCCAGTCTCGTCGTCTGCATTCTGATCGCCTATCTGGTCAAGACCGGCCGCCGGGACAAGCTTCCGCCGGTCTGGGCGGGCATCGCCGCCGCGGTCGTCCTCAGCATGGTGTTCGGCGCCGTGCTGCAGTACGGCTCGACCCAGCTGACCTTCGAGGCCCAGGAGGCGCTCGGCGGTTCGCTGTCGATCATCGCCGTCGGCCTGGTCACCTGGATGGTGTTCTGGATGCGCCGCACCGCCCGCCATCTGAAGACCGAGCTGCACGGCAAGCTCGACGCGGCCCTCGCCATGGGTACGGTCGCGCTGGTGGTCACCTCCTTCCTGGCGGTCGGCCGCGAGGGTCTGGAGACGGCGCTGTTCATCTGGTCGGCGGTGCAGGCCACCAACGACGGCTACAACCCGATCATCGGTGCGGCGCTGGGCCTGCTCACCTCGGTGGTGCTCGGCTGGCTTTTCTACCGCGGCGCGCTGAAGATCAACCTGGCGAAGTTCTTCACCTGGACCGGCGCCATGCTGGTCGTCGTCGCGGCCGGCGTGCTCGCGTACGGCGTGCACGACCTGCAGGAGGCCGGCTGGCTCGGCGGCCTGCACAACGTGGCCTTCGACATCAGCAGCACCATCCCCAAGGACAGCTGGTACGGCACCCTGCTGAAGGGCGTGTTCAACTTCCAGCCGGACCCGACGGTGCTCCAGCTCGTGGTCTGGGCGCTCTACCTCGTCCCGACGCTGGCGATCTTCCTCGGCGTCTTCGGCGGCAAGCCGGCCAAGCCCGTCACCCCGGGCGCCGGCTCCGCCAGGCCGGCCGCCTGACCGGCCCGCACCCCAGGACCAGCCTCCCGCCCCGCCCGGCCACCCGCCGGGCGGGGCGGTTCGCGTTCGGCGGCAGGTGCCCGCTACCGGCCGTTGCGGTAACTCGCCATCACCACCAGGAAGACGATGAAACCGATGACGCCGAGGACGATCGGCCAGGCCCGGATCTCCTGCTGGAAGTCGCCCGCGCCGTGCGACTCGGACAGGTGCTGCTCCGCCTTGGCCCGCGCGAACGTCCCGGCGCGCTTGCGGTAGCCGCAGCTGTCGCAGACCACGTACCGCTGGTTGTTCCCGCCGTGGGTGATCCGCATCGTGTGCTGGTGCCCGTCCGGGCCGTCGCCCGTGATCCTGCTCGTCTCCATACCGGACCCCCTGTCGTTCCCCATTGCTCCGTATCGGAACATCGTCGCACGTGCCACCGACAACCGGCCCAGGGGGAGGGGGCGTTCACGGCGGATCGCCGCCCCGGAGGCGTGACCCGGCCGAGGCCGTGCCGGCCACCCCGGCGGTCGCCCAACTGCCGCTTTCCGAAGCGGGGTTCACCACCGGCTCGCGCCAACCGCCCAGCCGGGGCGTGGTGTTCGCGGCGCCGTGGGACCGGACCGGAGCTGAGGGCCGGTCAAAAGTTCACCTCCAGGGTCTACCCGCGTAAACCGGCGAGCGTCATGCTGGTTGCCAGCCCGGGCCGCTCCGCCCGGGGGCTTCCGCCTGCCCTCACCGATTCTGGAGTCCCCGCATGCCTGCGATACGTCCGCTCCACCGTGCCCTGGTGGCCGCCGTCGGCGCCCTGCTGCTGCTCGCCGCCACGCTGCTGGCCGGCGCCGGCAGCGCCCAGGCCGCCCTCCCGAGCCCCGTCTCGGCCGCCACCGCCCGTACCTACCTGGCCTCCATGGCGGCCATCGCGGAGTCGCACGCCGACAACTACGACCGTGCGCTGTTCCCGCACTGGATCACCATCTCCGGTACCTGCGACACCCGTGAGACGGTCCTCAAGCGCGACGGCTCCGGCGTGGTGACCAACGCCAGCTGTGCCGCCGTCAGCGGCAGCTGGGTCTCGGTGTACGACAACGCCACCACCTCCAACGCCTCCTCCTTCGACATCGACCACCTGGTGCCGCTCGCCGAGGCCTGGCGCTCCGGCGCCTGGGCCTGGACGACGGACCAGCGCAAGGCCTTCGCCAACGACCTCACCCGCCCCCAGCTGCTCGCCGTCTCCGCGAGCTCCAACCGTTCCAAGGGCGACCAGGACCCGGCCCACTGGCTGCCCCAGGCGTCCTACCGGTGCACCTACGCCCGTGCCTGGGTGCAGGTGAAGTACTTCTACGGCCTGACCGTCGACAGCGCCGAGAAGAGCGCCCTCACCGGCATCCTCAACGGCTGCTGAGGAAACGTTCCCTCCGTACGCCGGAGCCCCGGCCGCCAGGACTCGGGTGAATCGAGTCCGCTGCGGCCGGGGCTCCGGCGCTTCGCGCGGTCGGCTACGCGCCCTTGATCGCGCCCAGGATGTCCAGGCGGGACGCCCGGCGGGCCGGCCAGACGGCGGCCAGCAGGCCGATCAGGGCGGCGCCGATCAGGAAGCCCACGATCTGCACCGGCGGCACCACGGTCGTGATGTTCTTGATGCTGTCCGCCAGCGTGCGGTTGCCCGCCCAGGCGACCACGATGCCGAGCAGCACACCGACCACGCCGCCGAACAGCGCGATCATCAGCGACTCCAGCCGGACCATCCGGCCGATGCCGCGGCGGTCCAGACCGATCGCCCGCAGCATGCCGATCTCCCGCCGGCGCTCGAACACCGACATCGCCATGGTGTTCACCACGCCGAGCACCGCGATCACCACGGACATGCCCAGCAGCCCGTACATCATGTTCAGCACGGCGGTGACCATCTGACTGGTCTCCGCCTTGATGTCCTTCTCACCCTTGACCGCGATCAGCGGATTGCCGCCGGTCGCGTCCCGCAGCGCCTGCTTCAGCGCGGCGTCGGCACCGTTGGCGCCCTTGACGAGGACCTTGGTCAGACCGGAGCCGGCCGAGGCGTGCGGGCCGACCACGGCGTCGGGGGCGATCATGCCGGCCAGCACGGTGTTGGCCTCCAGCACGCCGCCGACCGTCAGCGAGCCCTTCACACCGTCGGGGTAGGTGACGGCCAGGGTGTCGCCCACCTTGAGGCCGTTGTGCTCCGCGGAGCCCGAGCTGATCAGCAGCTTGCCCTGCTTCAGGGCGTCCGCCGAACCGTCCGTGACCTTGACGGCGGCCAGCTGGTCGATCGTCGTGGCGTCGACGCCGGTCAGCCACTCGGTGCCGTCGTCGGTCTCGACCGACACGCTGCGCATCACGCTCATGGCGGTGACGCCGGGCGCCTTGGCGATCTGGGTGGCGACCTCGGGGGAGAGCGTCGAGAAGTTCTGCATGGCGACCGTGTAGTCGGCCTTCATGTCGATCGCGGTGGCCTCGTCCACGGCCTTGCTCACCGAGGCGCCGACCACGGTCAGCGCGGTGATCAGGGTGACGCCGATGGTCAGCGCCGAGGCGGTGGCGGCGGTGCGGCGCGGGTTGCGGACGGCGTTCTCCTGGGCCAGCTTGCCCGGGGTGCCGTACAGCCTGCGCAGGGCCGGGGCGAGCAGCGTGATCAGCGGCCGGGACAGCAGCGGGGTCAGCACGAAGACGCCGACCATCAGCGCACCCGCGCCGAGGCCGACCAGACCGACCGCCTTGGCCGCGGAGCCGGCCAGCAGACCGCCGACGCCGACCGCGGCGAAGAGGAGGCCGATCGCGTTGCGCACCCGCAGGCTCTTCTGCGAGGCGGGCTGCTCGACCGAGCTCATCGCGGCCACCGGGGCGATCCGGGAGGCCCGGCGGGCCGGCAGCCAGGCGGCCAGCACCGTCACCACGACCCCGACGCCGACCGAGGCGATCACGGTGGACGGGCCGATCACCAGCGGACCGTCCGGCAGACCCGCGTCCAGCGGGCCGTTCAGCAGCGACTGCAGGCCCGCGGCGATGCCGATGCCGGCGAGCAGGCCGGCCAGCGAGGAGACCAGGCCCACCAGCAGCGCCTCGATCAGCACGGACCGGGTGACCTGCTTGCGGCTGGCACCGACGGCGCGCAGCAGCGCGAGTTCCTTGGTGCGCTGGGCGACCAGCATGGTGAAGGTGTTGGCGATGATGAAGATGCCGACGAACAGCGAGATGGCGGCGAACACCAGCAGCGCCCTGCCCAGGCCCTTGGTGCCCTCGGCGATCATCCGGTCCTGCTCGTCGGCCAGTTCACGGCCGGTCTTCGCCTCGATCGAGTCATTGCCCTGCGGGACGGTCTGCCGCACGGCGGCGAGCAGCGCGCTGTCGTCCGCGCCGGGCTTGCCCTTGACGTCGATCTCGGCGAACCGGCCGGGGGCCAGGTAGAGCTGCTGGGCGGTCGCGGTGTCGAAGGCGGCGAGCGAGCCGCCGGAGAGCACCCGCGGGTCGTTGGCGTGCAGCGTGCCGGTGAGCTTCAGCTCCATCACCGGGCCGTTGACGGCCACCCGGACGGTGTCGCCGACGTTGAAGCCGCCCTTCTCGGCGGTCTTGGTGTCCAGGGCCACCTCGCCGGAGGTGCGCGGGCCGCGCCCGTCCACCAGCGGGTAGCGCGGGTCGGTGCCGTCGGCGCCGGGCACGAAGTTGGTGCCGGTGGTGGTGAAGCCGTTGCCGATCAGGGCGCCGTTCCGGTCGGCGATGCCGGCGAAGCCGCTGACCACGCCGCGCGCCTCGGCGGCGCCGGGCAGTGCCGCGATCGCCTTGCGCGTCTCCTCGGTCAGGGTGGGCCCGCCGGTCGCCTTGGCGCCGCGGTCGTAGCCCCGGACGACGGCGTCGCGGTCGCTGACCGTGACGGCTATGTCGGTGTAGCTCTTGGCGCTCTGGGACCTGAGCGCGTTGCCGAGGGTGCCGGTGAAGACGAGGGTGCCGGCCACGAAGGCGGTGCCCAGCATGACGGCGAGGGTCGTCATCAGCAGCCGGGCTTTGTGGGCCAGCACATTGCGCAGTGCGGTGCGGTACATGAGGGAGTGTCAGTCCTGAGGTGTCTGGGGGCGGCCGGAACGGGGTCGGAGCCCGGACGGGTGGGTGCGGGGGCCGGCCGGCTCTAGCTGGTGCGGCCCTTGGCGTCGAAGCGGCGCATGCGGTCCAGGACGGTGTCGGCGGTGGGGTGGACGAGTTCGTCGACGATGCGGCCGTCGGCGAGGAA
>NZ_JBIUYD010000037.1:0-66887 GCF_044744345.1 Kitasatospora sp. NPDC087315
CTCGGCGCCCACCGGGCCGCCGTGATCCTCAACGCCGTCACCGGCCGGACCGTCCACCGGCTGCCCACCCGTACCGCCTGGACCGGCTTCGCCCCCCCCCCCCCCCCCCCCCCCCCCCCCCCCCCCCGGGGGCCCCCCCCCCCCCCGGGGGGGGGGGCCGCCGTGACCGCACGCGTCAACAGCGAGTCCGACACACCGGGGCCCCTGATCGCCAGCCGTCAGACAGAGGAAGAGCTCAGCGCGGCCAAGGTGGCCGCCGGAAAGGTGTCCGCGGAACCTAGCGCCGAAAGCTGGTCCGAACCGACAGTGAGACGGGCCAAGAGACGCGGGATAGACAGGGGTCGAGCCCGGTGATTCCAGGTCCCTCCGGTATCGGTCGACCAGCCCGGCGTACCGAGGGTCTGTCCCGGTCCTACTCTCCGGGGTCAGGTCCCGTGTAGGCCGGCGAGCGGAAGATACGGGGGAACGCTCGTGAACCGTGCCGCTGATCGAGCCACCCCGCCAGCTTGGCCAGATCACCGGTGATCACGGCCCCGACTATCAGTTCGTGCAACGTCTCCGCGTCGGCCCCGCCCATCTCTGCGAGGAAGCACTGGTACCGAGCCCCGACGCCGTGTTCGTATCCGGCCATCGCCAGGTGGAACAGGGTCGCAACACCGGGCTCGACGTGGTCGAAGTCGGCCGGCTCCAGCCGCCCCGTGGTATCGCGGAAAGCCAGGCGGTCATGCACGGCGACGCGCCCGGCCAGGCCCAGGCGGTCGGCCACCGCAGCTGCGATCGTCCGGGCCTCCCGATCAGTGGCCCCCTCCATCACGATGCCCAGATTCCGCGTCGACGTGGCGTCGTCCCTATCGCGGGCGGAGTACGTTCGCCCTTGTAGGTCACGCCAGTTGATCCCGTACCGGCTGCGTATCACCTGCCCCTCGTGAGCCGGTACTCACGGAACGAACCGAAGTGCAGGCAGTCATGAGCGTAGGACCGCAGCAGGTCAAGCGCCACCAGCTCCGGTGAGGCCAACCGGGGATCGCTCAGCCGCCCGTACCGCGTGATCACCGACGCCAACTGGAGATGCCGGTAACCCTGGTTCGGGTGGTGAAACCCGCCGAACGCATCGGACCGGATCGAGCGCACCCCGACCCACACCCGATCAATCGGCAACAGCTGACTCAATCCCAATTCCCGGTACCGGTCGGCCAGTAGATACGCGCCCTGCCGGAACACCTCCCGCGCCGCGTCATCCACCCAGGTGTCCAGCACCCAGTGCAGCAGCGAGAACGTCACGTGCGGGTGCGCCTGGTCGAGCGCCGTCGTCGCCCGTCGCGCGGCCAGCAGATACGCCAGCTCGGACTGCTCGGCCAGGTCGCCGGCCAGGTGCTCGTTCGGCCCCAGGCACGAGGGCGTGAGCGATCGACCGAGGGTCAGAACCGCCGACGTCCGATCAACTGTTGGTGCGACTCCTGCACTCCCTCGGGAAGATTGTCCGGTGAGAACCATCGAGCCTCCAGGATCTCGAACGAGGCCACCTTGATCCGGCCGCTGACGTACAGGGCCTCGTAGGCGACTTCGACACGCAGCTTGTAACCGCTCTTCAGGTGCGCCAGTTCGCACACCTTCACCGTGAGCCCGGCCTCCTCGCGGACCTCGCGCACGATGGTGTCCTCGAAGGTCTCCTTCGCGTTCGCGTAGCCGGTTGGCAAGCCCCACTGCCGACCCTCCGGCCACATCCGGTGCTTCAGCAGCAGCACTCGGCCGTCCTGGTCACGAACGATGCCCGTCACGCCGACCATGAACTTCGAGTGCCACAGCCACAGAACGCGCCACTGCATCGGACCCCTGATGATCCGCCAGAGCTTCGCAGCGATCTTCTTCAACGTTCGGCCCCTTCCACGTCCGCACGCCGCTCGCGCGGTCGACCCACCATCCCGCACCCGACGACCCGCACACCAAATCCGTGATATTCTGATCACCCTACGTAATGTCAGCGGCGGTGCCGATAGCGCCCGCGCTTCGTATGCGCGACCGCTTGCGCGGCTGCGGCGGCAGCTACGGGAACTTACGCTCCTGGGGCGGTGGACGACCCAGAGAGCCGGGGTGCAGAGATCGAACAGCAGCCACCCAGCGTGCTCCTCGGCCGGCCCCTTGCGCAGGCACTTCGCTTCGCCTCACTCGCAGAACGGCCAGCCGGACGAACACGGCTTCGAGCACACAGCAGCGGCGACGCTGGAGTCGTACTCAGCCAGACATAGCCGGCTCCTCTTCGCTCGGGATTCACCTCTCGTGACGAGCGTAGGAAGAGCCAGAAGCCGGCCTCAAGAAAGTTGCGGATAGTTGCGCTCTGATCAGCCCAGTGCCTCTGTCGCCGCCACGATAAGAGCCCGAGCCTCTGCCCCATAGACGGCAAGTGATTGCAGCTCAGCGAACGTTCGTACGTACTCGCGCACCTCACCGGGCGTTGTCACGTTCACGGCAGCTGAGACGAGTTCGACCTGCACTCGCTGATCGTCGTGGACCCGGAAGGACTCCACGGGCCATATGGTCCGCTCAGCGGTGAATGGAATGATCCCCAGGCTGACACGCGGCAGTGAGATGACGGCGAGCAAATGCCCAAGTTGACCTGCCATCACCTCCGCGTTCCCGAGCCGGTAGCGCAGCACGGACTCTTCAACGACAAAAACGAAGCGGTGATCACCAGTATGGATCACCTTCGCCCGCTCCATCTTGGCCGCGACAGCCCGCTCCAGGTCATCGGACGTCCGGCTCGCATCAACAAAGCGGGACATGATCGCTGTCGCATAAGCCGAGGTCTGGAGAACACCAGGGATCACGTCCGAGGTGTAGAAGCGAAACGCCTTGGTCTCCTCGTACAGCTTGGCGTACGAGTCCTGGAGGTTCCGAAGGCCGCCGGCCCGAAGCCTTCGCCACTCCATGTACATGGACTCGACGGCCCTTGACACCGCGATCAGGTCGTCCACCTGATCTCCGGCTCCGCACGCCTCGCACCACGCCCTGATGTCGGCTTCGGACGGGGCGGTTTGGCCATCCTGGATGCGTGAGGTCTTGGCAGGGTGCCAGCCACACCGGGCAGACAGTTCACGCCCGTTGATCCCCGCATCCTTCCGGATGCCCTGAAGTCGATCTGCGAGCGCCTTCCGTGCGGCTTGAGCGCTGGATGACGGGGAAGCTGACGGCATGAGCTGGCTGTCCGGTGTTCGTAGCTGCTGCGGCGAGGGTCAGACGTTGTACTGGTCGTGCGGAGTGGCCCGCTCCCAGACCGATTCGAAGGCGTCCACGCACAGCTTCGCCACAGCCGGTTCGGTCCGGAGCTCCTTCGGAGGTTCAGCCCAGTCCCCGTCACCGGTGAAGTGGTTGAAGACAACCGTCCCCCCGTCGAAGACCCAGAAGTCGTTCCCCGGAAGTACCAGGTCCGACGCCTGACGCCTCGGCAACCACCGGACCTGTTCCCCGGACGCGAGGTTGACAACGGTGCCGCCGTACTCGTACCGGATGTAGTCGGTCACAGGCTCCGACACGATCCGGGCGCGGCGGATCACCACGCCACGGGCAACAGTCGCCGCGATCTGCTCGACCCACGGCCGCCAGTAGTCCGAGCTCGGGTCGTTGTCCCGCTCGCCGGTCTTCTGCCACCGCCTGAAACCGGAGGACTCGCCACCCACGCCGTAGGCGTCTCGCATCTCCAGATGCACCGCCGACCGTTGAGCCCCGGCCAGCAGGTCATCAAAGCCGGGCACCACCGGCTGCCCTGCGTTCTGCGACACAACACGCCTCCCTGATGATCGGCACCATACGTGCCGGGATCCGAATGACCGACTCGTGAACGGGGATCCCTGCCGAGTGGCCGGGTGCCCAGCTCTTGCTGCCAACTTCAGCGGCCAGCAACGCATCTGCTGTCTCGCCCTGAAAGATCAGATCCGCCGTCTCGTCCTCGACCCACACCGTGGGCGAGCCGTCTTTCTCCGTCTCAGGGTCGATCCCGAAGAACTCTAGGCTCATGGCCATCTCCTGTGTCGAGCCGGTTGCGGGTACTCGCGCTTTGTCGGCACTACCCAATAGCTGATGACGCGACACACTGCCTCGTGGCACGGCCGGTCCACCTTCGCTGGTAACCGCGGCAACAACCCGACACGGCCTTGGAGAAGCGACCAGCGGGCTCGGGTCCGGGGCGACCTCGAAGCCGGCAGCTCGGATGGCATCCTGCGTCCGCTCCAAGATGTCCGGGTCGAAGCGACGTATGGGCTTGACGCACCCCGCTGCCCAGCCTCCGGACCGATGAACGGTGGCCTCCCGACCGCGGCACTGCGCGCACAACTACGTTGGCCCGATCCGGGCTTCAGGATCGGGCACCCTCCGGGTGACCGACAGCGGCGCGACTCAGGAAGGGGGCGGCAACGACAGCAGTACGACCACACTGCACACACCATGGGTGCGCGTTGAAGTTCCACCCTCGGCTCGGACACTCTCCATCTACGCCGCGAGGGTGTGGCCTTGCTGGCGCCGCTGGCGGATTTCGAGTGGCGTGAGGTAGCCCCACTCGGGGTGCCTGCGGAGCCGCTTGTAAGAGCAGGGCCTGCTCCTCGCGGGTGAGTGTGGCCGCCTCCCGAATCCGCCTCAGCACGGTGCCGATGCCGTCTGGTGCCATCATGCCCGTCCCCCAAACCTTTGACTGACTGGTGCCCGATCCTGGCCCCCCAAAGCGGCCCCCCGCGCGAGAAATGCACCCCCTGCTGGCACCACCGGTATCACTACGGAAGGTAGTTGACTATGTACCAGCCAAGCGGGCGGCCGGGCGAGATCGGTCCCTTCCCTCTGCACGGCACATCCAAGCCCCCAGCACCGGCCTGACGCCCGGTTCCTTCGACATGCGCGTATGCAGCAGCAGCTTCTTCCTGGTCCGCGACCCCGCCTCCGTTCCCACCAGCCGCCGGCTCTTCGTCCACCCCCGCCGGGCGGCCCGCACGGCGATCCGCCGCCTGCCGGGCCCGCGCCGCCCACCGATACACCCGCCCGCCCTGGCCGCCTCCGGCGCCCGCTGATTCACGCGCCCGCAGCCACGATCGAGAGGACGACATGACCACCACCCAGCACGGCACAGCGATCACGGACGTCGCCCGGCTGCACGGCCGGGCCGCCGTCCGCAGCTTCCTGGAGGGTCCCTCGCTGACGGCGGCCGACCTGTCGATGGTCCTGCTGGTCCGCGAGGGCAACGAGGACGCCGACCGGCCGATGCCGACCGTCACGGTGGCCGAGATCCCACAGACGGTGCGCGACCTCGCCGCCCTGGGCATCCGCTCGGTGAAGGTGTTCGCCAACAGCCTGCATCGCGACGCCGAGGCGTCCGGGGCCGGCGCACCGGACAGCCTGATGGTGCGGGCCATCCACGCCGCCAAGGACGCCGAGCCGGGCATCGCGGTGATGACCGAGAACTGCCTGTGCGGCCACACCGATACCGGTGAGTGCCACCTGACCAGCGGCGGACGGATCGACCTGGACCGCACGGCGGCGATGATCGCCGCCCAGGCCGTCATCCAGGCCGGGGCCGGCGCCGACATCGTGGGACCGGCCGCGATGATCCGGGGTACCACCGCCTGCGTGCGTCAGGCCCTGGACGAACACGGCCATCGCGACGTGGCGACCATGCCGCACCTGATCTTCGACTCCGCCCTCTACGAGGGCTACCGGGCCACCATGCGGGCCACCCCCGCCTCCGGCACCCACCGGCCGTTCCAGATCAGTCCGCGCCAGCCGGATACCGCGGTGGACACCGGCCTGGCCTTCGTCGGCGAGGGGGCGGACATGCTGCTGCTGGAGCCGGGGATGTTCTCGGTGGACGTGCTCACCAGCCTCAAGCAGAAGACGTCGGCGCCGCTGGTGCCGTTCTCCGTCTCCGGCGAGTACACGCGTCTGGCCCCGATCGACCCGGGCACCGGGCGGCGGGACTTCCGGCCACTGCTGGAGCTGTTCACGATGCTCAAGCGCTCCGGCGCCGACCGGATCATCACCTACGCCGCCGGTGACCTCGCCCGGCTGCTGACCGGCTAACCGGCCGGGCGGATCTCCGCCAGGATCGCCTCGGCGCCCTGGTCCAGGAGAAGGCCGGCCACCTGGATGCCCAGCTTCTCCGGCTCCGAGACGGGGCCGGAGAGGCGGGCCTCGACCTGCTTCGTCCCGTCCAGGGAGGTGACCTGCGCGTGCAGCGACAGCGTCTCGCCGGTGGCCTTCGCGTAGGCGCCGACCGGCACCGAGCACCCGCCGTGCAGCTCGCCGAGCATCGCCCGTTCGGCCCGCACCTCCGCGTCCACCACTGCGTCCCCGGTGCCGGCCAGGATCTCGCGGGCCGACTCGTTGTCCTCGCGGATCTGGATCCCCAGCGCTCCCTGGCCGGGGCTCGGGGGGAACTGGTCCAGCGGCAGCAGCTCGCCGATCGCGTCGTCCAGGCCGAGCCGCACCAGCCCGGCCGCCGCCAGAACGACGCCGTCCAGGTTCATGGTCTTGAGCTTGTTCAGCCGCGGCGGGACGTTGCCGCGGATCGGCACGAACGCCAGGTCCGGACGGAGGTGCAGCAACTGGGCGATCCGGCGGGCCGCGGAGGTGCCGACTCGCCCGCCCTGCGGCAGGCCGGCCAGCGTGGAGCCGCACAGCGCGTCCCGCACGTCCTCGCGGCCGGGCGGGGGCAGCAGCACCAGGCCGGGCGGGTTGCTGGTCGGCAGGTCTTTCAGCGAGTGAACGATCACGTCCACCTCGCCCCGCGCCAGCGCGGCTTCCTGCTCGGTGGAGAACGCGCTGCCACCCGAGCGGGCCGACACCTGCGAAAGGGCCGCCTTCCGGTCCCGGTCACCGCCTTCAAGGATCACCTGGTGGCGGAACTCGACGTCGGGGAAGCGCTCCCGCAGCGGCGCCAGGAACTCCCTGACCTGCGCTCGCGCGAGGTGACTGGCCCGCGATCCGACAATCAGCGTCCGCATTCCCCAACTCCAAGCATCTGAGCAGATGTTGACCGCATGTTACTTGAGCATGGCCCGACCTTTTTCCGACGGTATGTCGGAATCATGAATGGAGATCGAATGCCCTCCACCCGCCGCACCATCCGCATCGGCGCCCGCGCCTCGGCCATGTCGCTCGCCCAGGTCGCCCAGGTCCGCACCGACCTGGCCACCCTCCATCCTGACGTGGCCACCGAGCTGGTGCCGTTCGTCGCGGCCGGCGATCGCGAGCCCGGCGAACAGGCCAAGCTCCACGACAAGGGCGCCTTCACCGGCGACATCGAGGACGCCCTGCAGACCGGCGTCTGCGACCTCGCGGTGCACTGCATGAAGGACGTGGCCGGCGACCCGCTGGTCACCCCGGGCACCGTCTTCGCCGCCCACCCCGCCCGCGCGGACATCCGCGACGCCCTGATCCACCCAGGCGGCCTCACCATCGACCAGCTGCCGCCCGGCACCCGGGTCGCCACCTCGGCGGTGCGGCGCATCACCCAGCTCACCCGCAGCCACCCCCACCTGGACCTGGTGCCGATCCGCGGGACGGCGAACCTGCGGCTGGCGGCCCTCGACGCCGGGGAGGTCGACGCCCTGGTGCTGGCAGCCTCCGGGCTGGAGCGCATCGGCGAACAGCACCGGATCAGCGAGATCCTGACCGTCGAGCAGATGTGCCCGCCGCTCGGCGCCGCCGTGCTCGGCCTGCAGTGCCGCGAGGACGACACCGAGCTGATCGACCTCCTCACCCCGCTCGGCGACCACGCGACAACGCGGGAGATCACCGCCGAGCGGGCCCTGCTGAACGTCCTGCGCGGGCACTGCAACAGTCCGATCGCCGGGTTCGCCCGGTCCTTCGCAGACGGGCGCCTCGGCCTTCGCGCGATGGTCTTCTCGCCGGACGGCGCCACCGTGCTGGAGGCCCGGCAATCGGCTGGCCGGCTCAGCCCGGAGGCCCTCGGCATGGGAGTCGCCGCCACCTTGATCCGCGACGGTGCCCGCGACCTGATCGACGCCATCTCGCACTGACCTACCTCGCGTCAGTGCCCAGCTCGCCCCGAAACCTGTCCGGGCGTGGGCTGCCGGCCGTGTCATCCATCGCCCCGGGGCCCGCGGCCCAGACACACTGGTGAGCGCACCGCGTGGGGTCGGCCCGCGAGCGCCAACCCCCTGCTCCACCTCAGGAGAGTCGTCGAGCCGGGCTCGGAGGCCCAGATCGACTACGGGTTCATGGGGCAGTGGACGAACCCGCGCACCGGCAAGCGGCACCGGGTCTGGGCGTTCGTGATGGTGCTGCCATGTTCGCGGCACATGTTCGTCCGCCCGGTGCTGCACATGAACCAGCACGCCTGGACCGAGGCCCACGTCGAGGCGTTCCGGTTCTTCGGCGGCGTCCCGCGTCGGCTGGTGCCGGACAACCTGCGCACGGGTGTCGACAAGCCCGACCTCTACCACCCGAAGATCAACAGAGCGTATGCCGAACTCGCCACCTACTACGGGGCGTTGGTGGACCCGGCGAGAGCCCTGCGTCCGAAGGGCAAGCCGCGGGTCGAGCGGCCCATGCCCTACCTCCGCGACTCGTTCTGGAGCGGGCGCCAGTTCACCTCGGTCGAGCACATGCAGTCCGAGGCCGTCACCCGGGCGAAGGGCGTCGCCGGCGGGCGGCAGTGCCGGCCGCCGGGCGGGGCCGCCCCGCTGTCGGTGTTCGAGGCCATCGAGGTCCAGGCCCTTCTGCCACTGCCGGACACACCGTTCGTCCTGGCCTGCTGGTCCACCGCCACGGTGGGCCCGGACATCCACATCAAGGTCGGCCGCACCCTCTACTCGGTGCCCTGGAAGCTGATCGGTCGGTGCGGCGACGTCCGTTCCACCGCCGCCATGGTCCAGATCTTCCACGACGGCGAGCTGGTCAAGACCCACGCCGCCCTCGAACAGGGCAAGCGCACCGACAAGAGCGACTACCCGCCGGAGAAGATCGCCTTCCAGATGCGCACGCCGATCTGGTGCCGCACCCAGGCGGCCGAGGTCGGCGACGCCTGCGGCATGGTGATCGGCCAGCTGCTGGAGGTCAACGCGATCTACCGGCTCCGCGCCGCCCAGGGGGTGATCGCCCTGCGCAAGAAGTACGGCGACAGCAGGCTGGAGGCGGCCTGCGCCAAGGCAATGACGGTCGGCGACCCGTCCTACCGCACCATCAAAGGCATCCTGATCGCCGACACCGAGACCGACCCGGAGCCAGAGACGGGCAACGCCGGAGCGGCGGCCTTCCTCCACGGGCCCCAGCAACTGTTCGCCTCCGCCATCCCCACCCAGACGCAGGGCGAACTCCGCGACGACCAGGGTCGCGACGACAGTCAGGAGGCCGCCCGATGAGCGTGATGAACACGGCCCTTCGCGAGTCACTCAAGGCGCTTCGGCTATCCGGGATGCTGGAGACCCTCGACGCCCGCCTGCTTCAGGCCCACGGCGGTGAGCTCGGGCACCTGGACTTCCTACAGGTCCTCTGCCAGGACGAGATCACCCGCCGTGAGACCGTCGCCTTCCAACGGCGTCTGCAGAGAGCGAAGTTCGAGCAGCAGGTCACCCTGGAGGAGTTCGACTTCGCAGCCTCCTCGAAGCTGCCCGCAGCCCAGATCCGCGACCTCGCCGCCCTGCGCTGGCTGCACGCCGGCGAGTCCGTAATTTTGTTCGGCTCGGTCGGCGTCGGCAAGACCCACATCGCTCAGGCCCTAGGCCACCTGGCCGTCCGCCAGGGCGCCAACGTCCGCTTCGCCAAGACCAGCCGGATCCTGGCGGACCTGGCCGGCGGCCACGCAGACCGAACCTGGGAGAAGCGGATCCGCGAGCTGATCCGACCCGACGTCCTCATCCTCGACGACTTCGCGATGCGCCAGCTCACCGCGGCCCGGGCCGACGACCTCTACGAGCTGGTCAGCGAGCGGCAGGGTCGGTCCCTGATCATCACCAGCAACCGGGCACCCAGCGACTGGTATCCGCTCTTCCCCAACCCCGTCGTCGCCGAGTCCCTCCTGGACCGGCTCATCAACACCAGTCACCAGGTCATCATGAACGGCCCCAGCTACAGGCCGAACAAACGCCCCAAGAACCCCACCGACAAGCCGCCGATCAGCCAGACTCAGTCCGGGCGATCATGATCGGGGCCAGTTAAGAAGGGCTGCGGCGGTGACGGCGCCGAGGAAACAGCTGGCCCCGCCGCAGGCCTCTGCGCATCGAGTCGACATCGAGCACGGACACGTTCAGCATCGACGTCGCCACCAGGGCAACTCCGACGGTGCATGGGGATCGTGGCAGGTTCGCCGGTGCAGAACCTCATCCAATGCGTCGACCACCCGCCGTAGTTCACGTGCAGATCGTGGTGGCAGCATGGTGAGAGCATCCGCCAGAGAGTCTCGGGCCCATTCCTCGCCGCAACATGGGCAGGTGAATTCGGCCTCCCACGGCCGCCAGCGGCGCTGAGTGCCGTGGACGTGGGCAGTCCACACGCTGACGGCAGCAGATAGATGTCCCGGCAGCCACCGCTGGCTCTCCAGCCGCCGGATGGCGGCGTTGGCCGCCCCGGACAGGCCGCGGACATCGCGGTAGCGCACCCAGGGACTCGTCCGCGGGACGTCGTGAGTCCGGAGCGACACAGGCTTCTTACGAGGCACGGCCCCTTCGAGAAATGCTCATTTCCACATCATCGCACGGCTCATGATCACCCGACAGGCATGGGTATACAGTCCCAACCAGATCCTGGGGAATTACGTGACCGCAGCCGTGGGGAATAACGTGATCGTGCACAACTCCGACCGTCGCGGCAGCCGAATCCCCACGGACAACCGCCCGCGCCGCATACGAAGGCGGCCCCTCGCTCATCCGAGCGAGGGGCCGCCGCGTCACGACGAATGGCCGCCCGCCTGCTCGTCGTCGTCGCCCGTCCCGACGACGAGACTCCGCTCTTGGTCGTCCGGAATGCTCGGGGACGAAGTCGCTCCACGGAGCCGACTCCGCTGTTACGGTCACCGGCATGACGCCCTCGGTAGCCAATGGCCGCGTCGTGGATCTGCGGGTCGAACCGATCGATGAGGTGCTCGATCGCGTCGCACGGACGCTTCAAGTCCGGCTCGACACGGACACGGTGGTACGCAAGCGACGCTCGGTCGGGGCGCGGACGAGCCGCGAGACCTGGGTTCGTGTCGAGCGACGACCTCTGCACAAGGTTCTCGGGCAGGGCTGGAACGGCACCGAGTGTGCCGAGACGCTGACCGGCATCGCCAAGCCCTACTGGCGGCAGTCCGTGTCCTGGCGCGACTCCGTGGACGCCGCGCTGTGGCGGGCGGACGAAACCACCCTGCTGCCCGGGACTCCGGTCAGTACCAGCGTGCTCTCCGCCGATCCGCGCCTTCCGGACGCGTGGTGGAAGGAGTTGGGCACCACGCTGGATTCGCTCGGAAGGCAGCGGACGCGCATCGCGACACCCGACACCGAACCGATCACACAGTCTCTCGTCACCGAGACGATCCGGACCGCCTTTCCGGGCCGGGCCGACGCGGCCGTCCGCCAGTGGCTTCCGGCTCACGCCGACCTCAACTGGGCGAACGTCACCGGTCCGTGCTTCTGCCTGTTCGACTGGGAGGACTGGGGTAACGCGCCACGCGGCCTGGACGCCGCCTCACTACTGGCGGCTTCCATGGCCGTCCCGGCTCTCGCGGAGCGCGTGCGGCGGGAACGACACCACGATCTGGAGAGCCGGGACGGCAAGGTGATGAAGCTGTTCGTGTTCGCGAAATTCGCCGAGCCCGACGCTCATCCGGAGGACCCCCGGGTCGAGCCCGCGCGCCAGGAGGCCGCACGGCTGCTCACCGAGCTTCAAACGACCTGATGCCCGCCCCGCGCCCGAAGAAGCACTCGATACCGAACCAGCAGTTCCTCGTCGATCTCCCGGTTCAGGCAGTCGCGCAACTGCCGGAGGAGCCGACAGGTGCAAAGCAATCATGGCCGGCTCCGTTTGGCAGAAGTCCAGCCGCTCCGCCGCGAACGACACGTGTGTCAAGGTACGTACCGCCAACGGGCTGGTCGAACTGCGCGAGTCCGACACCGGCGACATCATCGTCCGCACCACCCCCACCAAGTTCGCCAAGTTCCTCCAAGGCATCAAGGCCGGCGAGTTCGACCACTTCGGCGGCGGCGCGCAGTGAATCGTTTCGGTGGCCCCTTGCGCCTCGCAAGGGGCCACCGACAACTACGCCCCGCAGACCAGAATCCCGCCGAGGCAGGTCATCCCGAACGACCCCCGTGCCTCGATGACATCAGCAACGATCTCGCCCGCACGGACAACGGTCTCCCGAAGCGGCACACCACACTGCTCGGCCCAGGCCTCGCACGAGCCGAGGTGAACAACAATCGGCGCGGGATCGGCGACCTCGCTGACGCCGGGCAGTCTCCGCACTCGAAGGGTGAGAGTGCGCTTCCCGCACATTCACACGGAGACTCAGGACAACCGGGGAGCGATCGCAGGCCGGTTCGGCCCCCGGGACTGGTGGGCTCGCGTGTTCAGGTGTCGCCTGTTCGCGGCCGAGTCCAACTGGGGCTCGCGCTGAGTGATCAGCGCGAGCCCGACGGACGTCGATCGCTAAGGTTGTCCCGTAACCGCTGGTTGAGTCGCGCGTCCGAGGCTCCGGGTATCAGGGGCCTCGGGCGGATATCGGCGCGACTCCGGACGGACAGCTGTGGCAGCCTGCGGACATGCTGCGTTACCGGCGTCCGAGTTGGACTTCTTCGAAGCCGGCGAGCGCCATCCCGCTTCGGCAAGGAGCCCATCGGCCTGGTTGGATCTCGGCATGACGGATTGGTCGCAACTCAGCCATGCCTACGGTGCCGCCGAGGACATACCGCCCCTGCTGGACCGGATCGCAGCAGAGCCGAGCGCCGAGCTCTGGCACGACCTGTGGTCGGCCTTGTGTCACCAGGGCAGCGTCTACTCGGCCAGCTTCGCAGCACTGCCCTGGCTGGCCGGCACGGCGGAGAGCAGGAACCGGGAACAGGCGGTCAACGCCCTCGTCCTGGCGGGTGCGATCACGGCCGGCGCCGGTCAGCTGCACGGGGCCGGCGACATCCTCTCAGAGCATGCGGCGGAGATCGCGGCACTGCTGAGAACTGTGAATCAGTACCGTCGAACCGCTTCGGACCGCACCGAGTACATCCACCTCATGGAAGCCATGCTGGGCTTCGAAGGTGTCGTGGGCTGGAGTGAAGACCTGGCCTGGGGGCTCGGGAACGAGGAATACGAGATCTCATGCCCAGGCTGCGACGCGAGCTTGTTCATCGTCCTCGGCGAGCGTGGCTTCTTCTCCACCAGCGACGACTATGCACTCTCGGACGGCGACATCGAGACAAGAGCCCTACGACCAGCGGCTCCCGCAGAGCTGGACAGCATCGGCCAACGACTCCATGACATCGCGCTCGCGGACGGGCAACGCGAGGTCGCGCAGACGCTGACCTACGTCTTCGGAAACGCAACCTGCCCTGACTGCGAGACCGACTTCTCGGTCGCTGATCAGATCAGCGCCGATTGGTGAGCCAGTTGGTCGGATCGACTGTCGTCGACCGCAGGCCTTGGACCGCACACTCCTAAATATTGACCAACTCAGGTGAAATGCATCCTCCGATGCACCACCGCGCGACCGCCCTCACCCCGGGCCGTCGCCGGATGGTTGGCCGCGCTGGCTTCGACCTCCTCCGCAAGCGGGTGCTGCTCCGCTCATAGAGCCCAGGTCACCCCGCATCCTCCACAAGCCCGCAACCTTCTGGGAAGCCCTCCAGGAACTCGCGGCGCGAAGGATTGGCCTCTTCTTCAGCCATCGTCCCGAGTAGGTGGATGAACTCGCTGCGCTGATCACTCGACAACCGGCTCACAAGGTGGGCAACGCCCTCCAGGACTTTGACAGCGTCGTCCGGATCCATCTGCTCGTCTTCGCAGCCCTCGATGAACCAGAGAACATCGATCAACGCCTCCGCCAGAGCACGGGTAAGCGACGGGTACACGGGCATCGGAATCTCCCACCAGGCGTCCTTCAGGGTGCGGCCATCCCACCACCTGCCACCGACATCACGGCTGGTGGGCCCGCCACAGAAGTTGAGCCGGAACCGCTTGAAATGAGTGCCTTCCGTGCGGCTTGAGCGCTGGATGACGGGGAAGCTGACGGCATGAGCCGGCTGTCCGGTGTTCGTAGCTGCTGCGGCGAGGGTCAGACGTTGTACCGGTCGTGCGGGGTGGCCCGCTCCCAGACCGATTCGAAGGCGTCCACGCACAGCTTCGCCACAGCCGGTTCGGTCCGGAGCTCCTTCGGAGGTTCAGCCCAGTCCCCGTCACCGGTGAAGTGGTTGAAGACAACCGTCCCCCCGTCGAAGACCCAGAAGTCGTTTCCCGGAAGTGCCAGGTCCGACGCCTGACGCCTCGGCAACCACCGGACCTGTTCCCCGGACGCGAGGTTGACAACGGTTCCGCCGTACTCGTAGGGGATGAACTGCGGGCTGTCCGCGGTCTGCCCCTCGGTCAGGACGAACGCCGGCGGGCGGCACCTCCGGTCACCGGCGCAATGAACCTTGCTGGTCTGCCCGCCCCTGGAGCGTCCGAGCAGGGCGGCCTTCAGCCGGAGCCTGCGCCGACGCCGGATACGGTGTCGCAGGTGATGGGCTCAGGCGGCGCGGCGGGTGATGATGTTGTAGACGGATGCCCGGTCCTTGGCGAGGGACTCTGAGAAGCTCACCGCCATCTCCCGGAGTTCCTCGATCAAGCCGGTGACCCAGCCCGGTCCGAGGACAGCGACCTCAACGCACTCCCCGCGAAGGGCCAATGTGTTCGTGCTGGGGTGACTCAGGGCCGGGGCAGGGCGCAGGAGGCCGTACTGCCGCGCATGTGCCGCCTGTTCTTCGCCACCAGGGCGTAGACCTGACGGGCGCAGGTTCGTACGCCGGGCAGGCCGGCCGCGGCGGCTGCCAGTTGGTACCGGCGGGCCGATGAGGATCCGACGAATCGAGCCAACGCGTCTGCCCCGCCCGCGCGGACCGCGCCGTTGTGGAAGAGGAGCACCTCCCGGTCCAGCCGCGCCAGGTGTGGGGAGGTGAGCTGCTCCGGCAGAACCTGCCACGGTACGGCTTCGATCTGCGGACCGGCCAGCCGGCGGATCCGATCGATCGTGACTTGGCAGAAGCCGCAGTCCCCGTCGTACGCCAGCACTGGTTCTGTGCTGGCGGCCGCGCCGCTCATCTCGTCTCCGTCCACGGCTGGAACAGTTCCTCGCACATCTTGGCCTCAGCCGGCCGATCCGGGCTGCGCCGGTACGACTGGGCTCTCCCTCTGGGATGGTTCCCCTGCTCCCACGGCAACTGCCCGTTGAAAGGTGCGCCGCCACAGTTGTCCCAGGAATGCGTAGAAGCGGTCCGGCAGGAATACGGCATCCGCGACGATCATGGCTCCGGAGAAGAGCGGAAGACCCATCAGAACGGCGATGCCCACGTGCATCCCGAGCAGCATTGTCAGGACGATGTACTTCAGCCTGCCGAACAGCACGAACGGGAAGGCCACCTGCAACAGCACCGTCATGTAGGTGGCGACGGCGATCAGGATGGGGTGGCTGTCCACCATGAGTGACAACGCCGGCCAGGGCCGGAACAGGTCGAGGTTCATGACGTAGTGGAGGGCAGTCCCGTTTCCCCAGGAGCCGCCCTGCACCTTGTAGAAGCCTGCGGATCCGTAGACGATGCAGACCTGAGCCGCGATGACGACCATGGCGCAGTTGTGCAGCACCGTGCTCAACAGCTTGCGTGTGACGCCGAGTTGATACCAGAAGCCAGGCGCTCTCGGACCTGACACCGAGTGCTCTGCATCGCCCGAGGCTACGAGGCGTGTCCTCCGCGCGTCGAGGGACCAGCGTCGGCCGCAGGCAGTCAAGGAGAGGTACACGGCCATGAGGAGGATGAGGTTGTCTCCCCCGTCCGTCATGAAGATGGCCCGCGCATGGAACGAGGTCACCACGACCGCGAACAGGAGCGACACCATCCTGGTCCGCCAACCCAGGACGAACAGTACGGACGTGACGACAGCCGTCGCATAGCAGATCTCGAAGTACGCCTGACTGTCAGACAGGGTAAGAATGCTGAACCAGCCGGTCTGATCGAACAGTTGCCTCGCCAGGGCGGGCGTCCACGGCGAACCAGGACCCCAGATCTCGTCGCGGTGCGGGAACTCCCTCAGCAGGAAGGCCAGGTAGAGCAGGCCGTACCCGATGCGCAGCACTGCCGCCGCGTACAGGGACATCGGTCGATCGGTCACGGCGCTGCCCAGCGCGCCGATTCGGCGGGGCATCCGTTGGCTGCCGGCGTCACCGTTCCGCAGGGCCGTGTGGCGCGGAGAGAGCGCCGGAACTGGAGTCTGCTCAGTTTCCATTGGATGCCACCTTCCACCAGGGCAGGTACCTGGTGTCGACCGAGGCTGGTGCGGTCGGGCGCGGACCGCCCGGCGTGGTGGGCGCCGCGATGGGCCGAGTAATCACCCGCAACTGGATGGCCTCATACGTAACGTTCTGATGGACGGCGAGTCGCTCCACCGCAATGTTGCGAAGGTATCTCCGCAACATCACAGCCCGCTCGGAGTGCGGCTGGTCGTCGCTTCCATACGCTTCGAGATAAGCGATCCAGGATCGACGCAGCATGTTCTGCGTTGTATGGCTCGGGAAGACGTTGTGCTCGACGTCGGAGTCGTCGACGGCGGTCAGGTCGAACCAGTCACTGACCTCGCGGTTACCATCCGCTGAGGTCCGCTCGGTTCTCACGGAAATCTGCCGAGTCACGGACTCCGGGTCCGGAGCGAACAGCCGCCAGTTCTGCTCGAACAACGGGAAGATCCACGCATTGAGCTGCCTGCCGTAGTACTGGGACAGTTGGTTCGAGGGAGCTACATACAGAAATACCAGCAGCACGTGGACGAGGGATGTTGCCAGGCACAGAGCCACAGCGACGACTGCGGCCGCCCCCAACGGGCGCGACAGTCCTGACAGGCCGGCAAGCTGCTCGCCGGACTCGGTGACGGACGGCTGCGTGCCCTGCACCACGTCGGCGGGGATGCCGTCGTCGGCCGGTTGGCGGCCCGCTTCCTTCGTCTTCACGGACTCTGTGCCGCCCATCGCACGACTGGGCCCCGTCCTTACCACTGTGACTGCTCCCTAGACTCTGCTTGCCTTGAGCGTCTTGGGGCGCGCGACAGGGTCCATGACGATCCGCCGCGCGCCACCAGTTTTTGCGTCTGTCAAGCAGGCTGCCACCTCGGACGCAGCCCCCGAGGGCCGCACTCCGGAGCCGCATTCACGCACGAGGGCCTCTGCTCATGGCCCGCCTGTCGTGGTGCCCACCTGACTTCCCGAATCAGCTACGAGTTCACGGGCTCGCCCCACTTGTCGTCGCACGGAGAACACCCCTGCTCGCCGTGCTCTCCGTGGTCACCATGCTCGCCGTGCTCGCCGTGCTCGCCGTGCTCTCCGTGCTCTCCGTGGTCACCATGCCCTCCGTGGTCACCGTGCTCGCCGTGGTTACCGCCTGTGGTAGCGCCGGTGATGCCACCGATCGCGGAAGCGCCGGTGATGCCACCCGCCGTGGTACTACCAGTGGTGTTGCCGGCGACCGCGCCGCCCAGGAGACCGCTTGTCGTGCCACCCGTGGTAAGCACACCGCCGAGCACACCGCCGAGGAGACCGCCTGTGGTACTGCCAGTGGTACCAGCAGTGGTGGTACCGGCAGTGGTACCGGCAGTGGTGGTACCGGCAGTGGTACCGGCAGTGGTAGTACCGGCAGTTGTACCGCCAGTGGTGGTCGTTGGGCAGCTGGGCAGGGTGATCCGGTTGGTGTCCAGCGTCACGGAGCCGTTGCGAGCCAGCGCTCGGCCATCGATGCTCGCGCTGGTGTTAAGTCCGATCGAGGTCAGTGCCAGGATGTTGCCTACGAAGGTGGTGTTGGTGCCGAGCGTGGCAGAACTTCCGATCTGCCAGTAGACGTTGCACGGCGCAGCACCGTTGATCAGGAGCACACGGCTGGCGGATGCCGTCGTCAGGGTCGATCCGACCTGGAAGACCCAGACCGCGTTGGGGTTACCCTGCGCGTCAAGCGTGAGGGTGCCCGTGAGGTCGATGGAAGAAGAGGCGGTGTAGACACCCGGAACAAGCGTCAGGCCACCGAGGTCTCCAGGGGAGGTGAGGGTGACATTCGTGGCCTGGCTCGCGGCGTTGTTGTACGCCGTGGTCAGATCGGTCTGGGCCTGAAGCGCGACCGCATCCGCCTGGTGAATGGCCCCGCTCACCAAACCAGGCGGAAACCCGGTGATTGACGAACCCGGGCTCACTCCGAGGTCTCCGGTGATGGCGGAGGGACCGGTGTTGGTGACGGACTGGCCACCCAGAACCGCGAAGCTGCTCGCCGTCCCCAGGGGAACGGCCGTGGCAATGGCATGAGCCGGCAGCAGCGATGTCGTGATTGCGGCAGCGACGATGAACACGACCGTCGCGACCCAAGTCGAAATTGCGCGCCAGTTAAGCGCGCCAGAGATGTTCAGTGTCATCTAAAAGCCTATTTCTGTGGGGAAATATGGCAGGTTCGCGATCATCGATCTCCGACGACCTGACACTCCCTTCCCGTCGGCAGGCATCGTAGATTTCGACGACCCATCCCTCATTCGCCCAGGGAAGAGGTTCGACTTTATATTAGCCGACACCGAAGATCTGCACGCGATCCATACGGGTGATTTCCGAATGAATTGCCACTCATGGTCACATAATCAAATAGATATGCTTGGCGATCGCCCTCCACCCAGTTACACCGAGTCGACAACGGCCTAGGGTGCGTATTTGATTGTAATCAATCTGCGGGATTCACCCTCGTGGCGGGCCCTGGTCTGGTAGATCGTTTTGTGTGACGCGAGTGCAACTGACGGATGCGGAGTGGGAGTTCATCGAGCCGTACCTGCTGATCGGCGAGTACGGCCCGTACCCGGAGCGGCTGCGGCAGCAGTTCGAGGGCGTGATCTGGCGATTCCGGACGGGCGGGCAGTGGCGGGAGATGCGGCAAGGGCGGCCGGCCCGTCGGCCACGACGCCGAGCTCTACAAGGACCGGAACACCGTCGAGCGCCTGATCAACAAGCTGAAGACCTGGCGAGGCATCGCCACCCGATATGACAAGACCCCGGAAAGCTACCTCGCAGGCCTCCACCTCCACGCCTCGATGATCTGGATCAAAGACCTCACCCGGACCGCCTCTTGATCACAATCAAATACGCGCCTAGTGGTCGGCTCCGTAAATCCTTCGGGGGTTGACTGTGGAGCCTGTGTTGTGTGTGGTGCGGGGTCAGATGCTGGGGTCGGTGAGGTAGAGGCCGCAGGCGCAGTCGAGGGCGTCTTCGGGGGTGCCGGCGAAGCCGCTGGTGGGCAGGATGGCGTCTTGGTGCTCGTCGGTGCTCGCGAGGTAGAGGGCGAAGCCCCAGGTACTGGCGGATCCGCCGTAGCGCAGACGCATCTGTTCGCCGTCATTCAATCGAGGCGTTTGACAGCGAACCCAGTCGTTCAGGCTTCCTTGTCAGCGAACCGGTCGCTCTTCGGCCCGATGCCTTCGATCCTGGTCGGAGTTCCGTCCGGGGCGAACGAGTGGTGGAAGGTGAAGGCGTGCGGCGCGGAGCCGTGGTCGTGGAGGTGTTCCAGCCTGGAAACCCCGTCCTGCCAGGTGGGTGTCACGCCGTCGGAGACCCACCAGAACACGTAAGCCGGGTGTCCTGTCCTCTCGAACCAGTCGTAACGCCTGTTCAGCGCCTCACGGTGCAGACCGGTGTAGATGGCGTCGAAGGCGGGGCGCAGGTCGGCCCAGAGTGAGAGTGTCGCGGCCAGGGCGATGGTTTCCACCGTGTGGCCCTTGCCGTACCAGGTCGGTACGACGAACTCTCCCCACGCACCCCAGTCCAGGTCGAAGTGTGTGCCCTGGCCGCCGTCCGCCGCTTCGGCATGAGCGAGGTATCCGGGGTGCCGGCTGATCTTCCGGTAGATGGCCTCGCCGCTGTCGTGGAGTTCGCGTGTGAGAGGTGCGGGATCGGCGAGAGGTGACTGCAGGACGCCGAATGTGTACAGCGCAAGACGGGGCATGCGTCTCTCCCTGGTCGGGGGGTGCCTGGTGTGGACCTGGTTCGGTGGCTTGGGCATGGGGGCGAGGATTCGTGGGGCGTGACCGACTCGTCCCGTCGCGGGTGGCTCGGCCTGAAGGAACTCCTGTGCGGCCGTGGGCGATCGCCGAAGACCAGGTGAAGATAGCTGCCTCTGCGGCCCATGTCGAAGTTGCGTTTTTCCTGCCCAAGTGGCCTCTTGCACCGGTCATTACGGGGGCTGGGGCGGTGACGGGCGGGGCAGGCTGCGGGTGCGTGCACAGTGGTGCTGCACGCCGCGCGTGGACGCTCCAACGCATGCATCGCCCGGGAGACGGGGCTGCATTTGGACACCGTGCGCCGCTGGCGTGGCCGGTTCGCCCAGGCGGGCCTGCCCGGGCTCGAAGACCGTCAACGCTGCGGCCGTCCCGCCTCGTTCACACCGCTGCAGGCCGCTGAGGTCAGGGCGCCGACCTGCCGGCTGCCTGCCGAGAGTGAAGTACCGCTCTCACGCTGGTCGTGCCCGGAACTGGCCCGCGAGGCCGCCCGGCGGGGCATCGCCCCGTTCATGTCGGCGTCGACCGTGCGCCGCCGGCTCGCCCAGGACGCGCTCAAACCCTGGCAGCACCGCTCCTGGATCTTCATCCCGGAGGTAATCGCACTGCCGATCCTGTCCGGGCCGCTGCCGTACCTTGAGTGGATCACCCGGGAGACCCGGCCCGCTGAGGGCCAGTGCTCTGACCGCATAGACGCCGGGTTGATTCAGTCGGGACCGGTCCAGCAGTCCGAGTAGCCTCGCCCTGTGGTGGATCAAGAGGAGTACGTCCGGTATCGGGAAGACTCGAAGGTGCTGGCAGCGATCGGGGAGCATGTCGACGCCCAGGTCGGCCGTGTCACGGTGCGACTGCCCAGGGCTGTGGCCGAGGCCGCGGTGGCCGCTTGGGAGCGTGACGAGTTGGGTGACCTCGGTGAGGAGACCCATGAGCAGTACGAGCTGCGGGGCCAGGCTGGTGATCTGGCACTGATCGGCCTTGAGATCTCGGAGCGCGGCCGCTGGGAGGGCGAGGAGGTCGTCATCGACCTGCATGTCGCCTTCGCGGGGGCAGCCTCGCGGGCGTCGCTGTAGTCAGGCCGCGGCGGCCACCGGTCTCCGCCCTGCGGATAGCCGCTCATCCCTGGCTGCGTCAACGGCACGCAGCGGTCGTATCCGGCTCCGTGTGCGTACCGACCGATGGCCGGGGCCGCGCGGGTGAATGCGCGCTGAGACACGCTGCTGCGGCTTGACGATCGTGGTGATGACCACCGAAACGGACATTTTCGACGTCGGGTGCTGCGAGGCTGTGGGGCGAGCCTCGCAGCACCCGCATGGAACAGGGGGCGGAGGCCAGGAGACGGATCTCAGCCCGTAGGCACCTTCGAGGAGTGGTGGTTGATGATCAGCCAGTGGCCGCCACGCAACTCGTACACGTAGGTGTAGCGGGCGTTGATCGTGCTCTTGCTGCCGTCCTTGTCGGTCAGCGTGAACTGGTAGAGGCCCGTGTCGATGGCGCTCGTATCATTCAGGATGTTGATGTACCGCTCCTGGATCTTTCCGACGGGCTTGCTCTCCAGAAATTTCGTGAAGTAATCGACGATCCCGGCGCGGGTGGTGCGGATGCTTGCGACGGTGGGCAGCAGCACGGCGCCCGGGGCGTAGAGATCCGCGACACGGTTCGGGTCGCCGGTGGCCAGTGCCGCGTTCCAGCTGTCGAACAGGGCGGCGATCTGCCCTGGAGTGGGCGGCGTGACGGTGGCGGGCTGCGCGGTGTCTGCCAGAGTACTGTGCGTCACGGCAGGCCGTACGTCGCTTCCGGCCGCGTACGTCGCTCCGGTTCCCGTGAACAGCACAGCGGCGGTGACCGCGATCGCGGCATAGTGCGTGCGTCTCATTCAGCACCTCCTGGGTCATCGGTGGTCGAACGGACGGCTTCACCCAGCCTCGCCCAGCGCAGTCGATCTCGCATGCCGACAGGACTGGTGTCCAGCGGCACTTGAGCTGGGTGCGCGGAAAGACCCGGAGATTCGATCAGCCGGTGCCGGACCCACGCACGGCATGCTCCCAGAGGTCCAGCCCGGCTCGGAGGAGTTCGCGCACGGCCGCGGTCTCCTCGTCCGTCCAGGCCCCCTCGCCGGCGGTCGGTTCGAGAGCGTCACCGCCGAATATCTTTTCGTAGGCGCTGTCGTGGATTGATCCCTGGGAGGGAAGGGGCGGGCCGGCCTTCAGGCTGCGGGAGAGGTCTTCGAAGAAGTTCCACGCCTCCAACAGCAGTCCTGCCGACACCGAGTCAAGGTCGGGGTGCTCGACCCATCGCCGTACGACGGCCAGATCGAGAGTGCCTTCGCCCTCCCAGATGAGCTCCCGGTCGTTGCGCTCACAGTATTCCCGCAGCGTCTTGAGGTCTTGGAACGCGAGGAGTCCTCCGAGGTCGTCAACGAGGAGCTCATCGGGTGCATCGCCCTCGCCGGGCCGCCAGATCAGCGTCAGGTCCCCTCTCCTGGTCACGATGCGGTACGGAAAGTAGTCAGCCATGCGGGTCTCCCGTGGTGTCGCGGCGACACTCGCCGCGTGGGTCATCCTGCCCGCAATGATCGTCGCGTGGTGACGTCGGATCAGGTGGAGCTGTGAGGTGCGGAGCCGGCGGTTCGGCGAGTCCCAGGCCGGTACCGCCGTCGTGCGGTTGCCGGACGCCCCAGGCGCCCGCTGAGCACGCCGCTTCGCCGTCGGCGCCCCCTTCAGCCCGACTTCCTCGGCCTGAAGGGGTGGCGCCCTCGCGGGCCGGGCGCCCGGTCACCGGAGTACTGGCCCAGAGCTGGTCCAACTCGCGCTTGTCCGTGTCGCTGTTGGCCGAGACGACCAGGACACCACCTGGCCGAAGGACTCCCGGGCCGCGGTCGCGGCGCCCGGTCGGCGGACCGGACGCCGCTGCCGCTCACCTCGGGCCGGTGAGGTGACCGTCCGGCCAAGATGCCGGGCGAGGAACCGGACCGCGCTGTCGGCCTCGAACCTGGGCATGTCGAAGTGCTGGGCCGCGTTGGCGTGCGACGTCCTCTCCTTCGAGGCGAAGGCGTCGAACAGCGCGAGGCCGGCCTCGCGCGGGATGCGCTCGTTGTCCCACGGCATGGCGAACTCGATCGGGACGGTGATCTGCTTCGCCGTCTCGACCAGGGCATCGGGCCACATCATGCGGAGTCGCACTCCGTGAAGAACCTGCCGGTGGTTCAGGAATCCTGTCGCCCCGAGCCGTCGATGCCATCGGTGCCATCGGCGTCGACGGCAGTGGCGTCGCTCAAGTCCTCCACTTTCAACGGCCGTTGCCCGTTGAACACGATCACGAGACCGTAGGGGTCGCAGATGGGCATACGCCCCTCGGCGAAACGCAGGTGCCACTCGTCGATGTAGAAGTTGAGCTGCGGGGAATCCAGAGGAAAGTCTGCGACAGGCAGGCCGCGGTAGGACTCCGACTCCGCTTCGGTGAGACCGAAGAAAGCCGGGTCGGCCTCCAACGCCTCACGCACGAAGCGGAGCCCCGTCTCAAGGTAGTGGTCGAGCCTGCCGAGTACCTCGCCGACCAGGAGAAGATCGGCCTGGTCGATGTCGTCGGTACCTTCAAGCAGAATGTTGGCCTCGACGGGGGCACCGTACAGTGTGCTCCTCGGCACCTGTGCCACACTCCAGACCCTCAGCTCATCGGGCCCCCGGTCGAAGAGCAGCCGTCCGATGCCGCGGCGGAAGACGTTCGAGGACACGGTGACTCCATCTCGCGAAACTCGGGGCGCGGTCGCCGGCTCGCCTGCGTCGGTCGCGACGACGACGGAAACGGACAACGGTACCCCGGCATGCGACTCCGGGCTCCTCGGAGCCGGGGTTCACGGCCGGGCCCTCCGCCTCCGCGAGGATGACCGCCGAGATGTCCATCCCCACGACCCGGAGTCCGAACATGCCCACCGCACCCGTGATCCTGAGCGGCACCCCCGGTTCGTTCGCCCGGGGCGTCTTCCACGAGCGGCACCCCAAGCTCATCCAGCAGGTGCTCGACGCACTGCCTTACGGGCCGTTCGAGCGAACCGCGATCGAAGAACTCCTCGCCGAGAGCACCAGCGGTGTGCTGGAGCCGCTCGACGAGAGTGCCCACGATCACCAGCAGTGGCTGGAGTGGGGCGGCGAGGGCGTGTTCGGACGGCCGTGGAGCGAGGCGCCGTTCCTGTGGGCCGAGAGCTACTTCTACCGCAGGCTGCTCGAAGCCACCGGCTACTTCCGGCCCGGGACTTGGCAGGGCATCGACCCGTTCGCACCGTTCAAGCACGCCGAACTCGCAGGCCCGGCCGTCGACGCCGAGCTGGCGGCCCTCAGCGGCCTGCCCTCTCTGGCCACCGAGAAGCGGGGCGAGGTGCTGCTCGCGTCGGCGCTCTGGGGCAACCGGGCCGACCTCGGTTTCCAGATCACCGCCTCGGCCGACGACGCCCCGCTGCCCGCGCTGATCGCCGACGACGGCCCGCTCCTGTGGTCCATGCTCGCGGCCGCGCGCGACCCGAGGGTCCGCGTCGTCGCGGACAACGCCGGCCGGGAGCTGCTGCCCGACCTCGTCCTGATCGACCACCTCCTCGCGAGCGGGATCGCCGCCGAGGTCGTCCTGTACGTCAAGCCCTTCCCCTACTACGTGTCGGACGCGACCACCGCGGACGTCCTCGCGACCGTCGACCGGCTCCGCAGCGGCCCGGGCCGGGAAGCGGAACTGATCGGCCGCCGGCTCTGGCAGGCGATGAACAGCGGCACCCTCACGGTCCGCACGCACCAGTTCTTCTGCGCGCCGCTGCCGTTCCACGACATGCCCGCCGATCTCAGCAGCGAGCTCTCCGGCGCCACGCTGACGATCACCAAGGGCGACCTCAACTACCGCCGCCTCGTCGGGGACCAGCTCTGGGACGCCACGGTCCCGTTCGCCGAGCGGGTCGGCCACTTCCCCTCCCCTGTGGCAGCGCTCCGCACGTTGAAGTCGGACGTCATCGTCGGTCTGGACGGACCGGTGGTCGCCGGGCTGGAGGCCACGGGGGAGCCGTGGCGGACCAGCGGCAAGTACGGCATCATCCAGGTCCACGCCCAGGCGTGACCCGTGCGGGGCACCCGGATGCCCTCCGAGACCGGCTGGAACTGCGGGCTGTCATGGCGCTGGCCGGCGGTGACACGCAGCGACAGTGGCTTCTGCCCCCGTTCCACAGCCAGGTGCAGCTTGGTGGTCAGCCCGCCGCGCGACCGCCCGAGGCCATGGTCATCCGGTTCGGTAAACGTGCACAGCGGAAAGTGCCTGGAGGTCGCGGACTGGCGGACCGACAACGGCGCACCGGTCCGCCAGTGGGACTGCACCCGCGGTATGAAGCAGAGTTGGAGCTGGGAGCGCAACAGCCCCAGCGGGGGCTGGCGGATCACCAACGGCCACAGCGTTCTCGTGCTGGAGATGGGCGGCTGGGCCACCAACAACGGTGCCACCGCCGATCAGTGGGCGTCCACCGGCGGCGCCAACCAGAAGTGGTCGGCGATCGCGCGCTGATCTTCGTCAGTGCCCGGCCGGCTCCCGCAGCGTGGATCCTCGGCGCGGACGTGGCCGCGGACCGGTACGGCCCCGTGCCCTGGGTGCGAAGGCGCGCACCATGGGTCATGACGAGACCCGGGGCGCGCGGCGTCGCGGAGTTCCGCCGGTGGCCCCTCGCTCATCCGAGCGAGGGGCCACCCTGTTACGACGTGACGTCAGTTGTGGTTGCCGCCGCGCCGCTTGCGGGTGATCAGGACGAGGGCGCCGCCGAGGAGGAGGACGCCGCCGCCGGCCGCCGCGATGGCGGGGGTGGCGTCGCTGCTACCGGTCTGGGCGAGCACCGGGCCGGGGGTGGTGGGCACCGGGGTGGGCGTCCGGCTGGGCGTGGGCGTCGCCGTGGGCGTCGGGGTCCGGGTGGGCGTGGGGGTCGGGGTGAGTGTCGGTGTGGGCGTGGGGGTCTTGGTGGGCGTAGGCGTCGGCGTCGGCGTGGGGGTCGGAGTCGGAGTCGGGGTCGGGGTCGGAGTCGGGGTGTGGCAGACCTCGATCGTCCTGGTCTCCGTCTTGTTCCAGTCGCTGTTCTTCGGGTCCTCGGTGGTCGTGACCACAAAGGTCGCGGTGACCGGCGCGGAGTGGTCCTTCACCGGGAAGGCACCGTGGTACTCCTTGCCGAACTCCTTCTGGTCGAGCACCTTTTCGCCGTCGATGGTGAGGCTGACGGTGTTCTTCACACCGTTCGTGTCGCTGTAATTGGTCAGGTCGATCACGACCTTGTCGCAGCTCGTCGTCCACGTGGGAATGTGCGCCGAGGCGTTGGTCGCCAGGGCCACGGGCAGGAGGACGGCGGCCGCCGCCGTTCCCGCGAGTGCCGCGCTCCTGATGCCGAGCTGCCGCTGCTGTCGCGCCATTTCGTTGTCCCCTCCGAACGGTCTTGTGCAGCAGGCTTGTTGAGTGGTCAGGCGGTGGCCCGCTACGGCTGTCCGGGGGGACTCTACCGGCACCCCCGCACCTCACCACACCCCGTCGTACGGCCGGATTTCGTCTGTCCGTCCGCCCCCGGATGTGCATGGCCAGCCCATCACACCCGTCACCTCGCACAACACCGATTCGGCAAACTTGAATGGATTCCGTCACACCGGCCAAAAAGTGTTGCCCCCGGCGGTCCGATTCGACCACCGAGGGCAACATGAACGATCAATCGGCATGCGGTCAGGCCTTCTTGGCCGCCCGGCGACGTGTGGCCACCACGATCGCGCCACCGGCGGCGATCACGACCGCCCCGCCGATCGCCAGCGGAACGACCGGCCCGGAGCCGGTGTGCGCCAGACCGCCGCCGGCGTTCGCCTCCGCGGACGGGCTGGCCGAGGCTCCGGCACTCGCCACCGCCGAGACGGAGGCCGACGGGCTGGCCGAGGCACCCGGGCTGGGCTGGCCGCTCGCCGGGGCGGACGGGCTGCCGGAGGCCCCCGGGGTCGCCGAGGCCTCCGGCGTACCCGGGGTGCCGGGCGTGCTCGGGGTGGTGGTCGCCGACGGCGTACCGCTCGGCACCACCGGCGGAACGGTGGGCACGGTGGTCGGCGGCGGGACGACGGTCGGCAGGCAGCCGGTGAACGGGTAGTGGTGCGTCTCGGCACCGCCCTTGCCGGTCAGCGACTTGGCGATCACCGAACCGTTGACCGGTCCGGCGCTGCCGAGGTCGAACGCGGCGTTCGGCGCCAGCACGGTGCCGGCCCAGGCGGCCTGGCTGTTCTTGACCACCTTGGTGGCGGTCGGGAAGTTCCAGAGCAGCTTGGCCCGGACGGCCCCGCCGGAGGCGCTCTGGAGCTTGTCGTCCAGGACGTAGGACTCCTTGGCCGCGTCCCACAGGTGGAAGCCGGTGGTCTTGGCGGCGGCCATGTCGTACGCGTCGCCGGTCACGTTGATCACCGTGACCGAACCGGCCGGCACCTTGATGAAGACGTTGGTGGCGCCCTGGAGCGTGCCGGCACTGACGGTGAAGCTGTTCAGCTTGGCGTCGCCGCTGCTCAGGTAGAGGTCCGCACCCTTCGCCTCGACCTTGGCACCGGCGGTCTGCGGCGCGGCGGCGAGCGAGGAGGAGGCGGAGCGCAGCTTGGCGAACTCGGCCTTGAAGTCGATCGGGGAGGCACCTTGGCTGATTTTGCCCTGGTGCGCGTCGATGACGGCAGCGTTGGCCTTCGAGCCGAAGACGCCGTTCCCCTTCATGACCTGCGTGTTGTGACCGGTGATGCTGCCGGCGACGACCAGCGCGTTGCCGCCGGGCAGGGCCGCGATCTGGCCGGGGGTGAGCTCCTGACCGACCGAGAAGCCGCCGGTGAAGTTGGCGTTGCCGCCGACCGCCACCGCGCCTTCGGCGTCGGGGGTATGGGTGTCGTCGCCCTCGATGAACTCCCCGTAGAGATTGGCCACTCCGAGGCTCTGGCACTGCTCGCCGGAGCCGGTGGCGTGGGCGGCCGGGGCGATGAGACCGGCCAGGGCAAGGGATCCGCCGAGTGCGAGCGCAGCGGCGGGTATGTGTATGCGCATGTGCAGGATCTCCGCTTGAGGTGCGGGGGGGTGGGAGTGGTCCCTAAAAAGGTATGGACCAAACCGCACTCTTTCGGCCAAACGGGTGATTGGTCAAGACCAATGACCACCATGTCCGAACAGTCCCGTTTGCGCCCACCGGCCTTGCCTCGAAGGCAAACCCGGAAAGAACCGGCCGCGCGGCACCGCCCCGCCCCAAGATCGCCTGTAAGGCCGCCTACGATTGATCCCGTGCGTACCCCCTTCTCCCTGCTCGCCGAACGCTGGCAGCCGTCCGCCGCCATGGTCCGGCGCGCCGCGTTCACCGCGCTGGTGATGAGCGTGGTGATCGTCGTGACCGGCGGCGCCGTCCGGCTCACCGCCTCCGGCCTCGGCTGCACCACCTGGCCCCGCTGTACCGACGAGAGCCTGACGCCGACGCCCGAGATGGGCTTCCACGGCATCGTCGAGTTCACCAACCGGATGCTCACCTATGTGCTGAGCGCCGCGGTCGGCTGGGCGATCCTGGCCGCCCGCTGTCACCGGCCCTGGCGGCGAAGCCTGACCAAGCTGGGCTGGGCGCAGTTCTGGCTGGTGATGAGCAACGCCGTGCTCGGCGGCATCACCGTGCTGACCGGCCTCAACCCGTACACGGTGGCGCTGCACCTGATCGCCGCGATGGGCCTGGTCTGGGTCGCGCTGCTGATGTGGGAGCGGACGAAGGAGGGCGACGGCCCGCCGCGGCCGGCGGTGGCCCGCCCGATCGTCCAGCTGTCGTACGTCCTGGTCACCGTGATCGGCCTGCTGGTGGCGGCCGGGACGCTGGTGACCGGCGCAGGCCACCACCCGGGGACGCCCAAGGACAACAAGCTCGTCCCCCGGATCCCGATCGACTACGACCGGCTCACCCAGGTCCACGCCGACCTGGCGTTCGTCTCGGTCGGCCTGGCGATCGCGGTGATCTTCGTCTTCGCCGCCGTGAAGGCCCCGCCGGCCGCCCGCGCCCGGGCCCGCGAGCTGTTCGCGGTGCTGCTGGTCCAGGGTGTGCTCGGCTTCGTCCAGTACTTCACCGACGTGCCGGAGATCCTGGTCGGCCTGCACATGCTGGGCGCCACGCTGACCTGGATCGCCGCGCTGCGCATCCCGCTGGCGCTGCGGGTCCGCGAGGACGCGCCCGCCACCCCGCTGCCGGCCCAGACCCAGACCCAGGCCCCGCAGGCCGCCACGGTCTGAGGCGGCCGACAGGCGGACGGCGAGCGGCCGGAACGGCAGTACGGCCCGGTCCCCCCGAAGCGGGGGGCCGGGCCGTCGCCGTACGCGGGATCAGTCGCCGTACGCGGGATCAGCCGAGCTGGATGCCGGCCATCCGCTTCCACTCGTACGGGCCGGTCTTCACCCGGAGGCCCAGCTCGCCCTCGAAGCTGTCGTGCAGGGTCACCCCGGCCAGTTCGGCGGCCCGGCGCCCGACGGCGTAGCTCGGGGCGACCTGGTCGCCCCAGGCGCCGTCCGCGCCGACCACCACGATCCGGGTGCCGATGGAGCCCATGTACTCGACGACGCCGTCGGCGCTGCCGCCGTGCTGCCGGGCGAAGCTGCTGAGGTGCTTGGCGATGCGCTTGGCGCGGCGCTCGGCGCGGGCGTCCGGCGCGGCGGTGGTGGCGGTCTCTGCGCTGCTCATGCCCGCATGCTACCCATCGGTAGCGGAGCTGGCGACGGGAGCGGACTGTGCACCGGGCCACATACTGGAACGGTGACCTTCCAAGGCTGGCCGGCCGAGGCGCTCGACTTCTACGAGCACCTGGAGGCCGACAACTCCAAGACCTTCTGGCAGTCCCACAAGGCCCGGTACGAGCAGGCCGTCCGCGAGCCGATGGAGCGGCTGCTGGCCGAGCTGGAACCCGAGTTCGGACCGGGAAAGATCTTCCGGCCCAACCGCGACGTCCGGTTCAGCGCCGACAAGTCCCCGTACAAGACCCACATCGGCGCCCATCTGGCGGCCGGCGGCTACATCCAGCTCTCCGCCGACGGCCTGGCCTGCGGCAACGGCCTCTACCAGCTGGCGGCCGACCAGTTGGAGCGCTACCGGGCGGCCGTCGCCGAGGACGTCGGCGGCGCCGAGCTGGAGCGGGTGATCGCCCGGGTCCGCGCGGCCGGCCCCCAGGTCGTCGGCCGGGACAGCCTGAAGTCCGCCCCGCGCGGCTACCCCAGGGACCACCCCAGGATCGAGCTGCTGCGCCACAAGGGGCTGATCGCCTGGCAGGAGTGGCCGCCCGCCGAGTGGCTCGGCACCCGGGCCGCCCACCGCCGGATCACCGGCTTCCTGCGCGCCTCCCAGCCCCTCAAGGACTGGCTGGACGGCCACGTCGGGCCGAGTGGTCTGCCGCGCCGCTGAACGGGCCGCCGAACGGCCGCGCAAGAACGCCGAAGGGCCCCGGTCGACGACCGGGGCCCTTCGGGTGCGGCTCCTACTTCTACTTCACGAACGGATCCACCGCGATCACCACGAACAGCAGCGTCAGATAGGTGATCGACCAGTGGAACAGGCGCATCTCCTTCAGCTTGGCGCCCACCACCCCGGCCTTGGCGCGGGCGTACAGCCCGTGCGCCTCCTTCAGCCAGGCCGCGCCCAGCAGCACCGCCGAGACGGGGTACAGCCAGCTGGTCTCCGCCAGCGGCCACAGCGCCAGCGAGACGGCGACCATGACCCAGGAGTAGATGACGATCTGCTTGGCGACCGCCAGGTTGCCCTTGATCACCGGCAGCATCGGCACGCCGGCCCGCTCGTAGTCCTCGCGCACCTTCATCGACAGCGGCCAGTAGTGCGGCGGCGTCCAGAAGAAGATGACCAGGAAGAGCACCAGCGCCGACCAGGACACCGAGTTGGTGACCGCCGCCCAGCCGACGAACACCGGCATGCAGCCGGCGATCCCGCCCCAGACGATGTTCTGCGCGGTGCGCCGCTTCAGGCCGAGCGTGTAGACGAAGACGTAGAACAGCAGCGCCGACAGCGCCAGCAGCGACGACAGCGCATTGACGAAGTAGGCCAGCCAGACCGTGGAGCCGATCGCCAGCGCGATGCCGAAGACCAGCGCCTCGCGCGGCGACACCATGCCGGTGACCAGCGGCCGCCGCTCGGTCCGCGACATCACCGCGTCGATGTCGCGGTCGATGTACATGTTCAGCGCGTTGGCGCCGCCCGCCGAGAGGTAGCCGCCGATGACGACCTCCAGCACCAGCAGCGGATCCGGAACACCGCGCTGCGCCAGGAACATCACCGGCACGGTGGTGATCAGCAGCAGTTCGATGATCCGAGGCTTGGTCAGAGCGACGAATGCGCCGACACGGGCCCCGAACGGCCGGTGCGCAGGCGTCGCCCCGGTGACCCCGGCGGGACGGGATTCGACGGCGGTCACTAACACCCCAACTGAAGATGAACCTTCGCAGGCGTCCACCGGAACAAAGTTCCCGAATCGTCCGCCCTGCGCGTACCACGCCACCTTAGACGCTCCATATCTCCCCACCGGCTCCGGGGTCCCCCGGCGGGGCGGATCGCACACCCCCGGGTGAACCCCGCCGCGGTGGCCTGGACGGATGCCTCGGCGGCCCTCCGGAGGCCGGAACTCCCCCGTCCGCGCGCCGGGGAGGCAAACCGTCCGAACCTGGGCGAGGCTGGACAAAGACTCTGTCCACCCGGACGGGGAATGGTGGCCCGGACACGTGGGTTGTGCAACCACGGAGGGTGAGCCCCGGCCCGGACGGTAGGCTCGCACGAAGAAGCGGGATCTACCCTCCGTGACCGGCACCACCCAAGCGTCGGGCCACAGCGACGTGGCCGACCCGGTCCCCTTCACGGGGTCACTCTTCACAACGGAAGGAGCCCTGAGACAGGGTGAGCACGACGCCGACGAATGCATTCGAGTGGTCCGAGCTGGACGAGCGGACGGTGGACACTGCCCGTGTGCTGGCCATGGACGCGGTCCAGAAGGTCGGCAACGGACACCCCGGGACGGCCATGTCGCTGGCCCCCGCGGCGTACCTGATCTTCCAGCGCTTCCTGCGCCACGACCCGACCGACCCGGCCTGGGTGGGGCGCGACCGCTTCGTCCTCTCCCCCGGGCATACCAGCCTGACCCTCTACACCCAGCTCTACTTCTCCGGCTACGGCCTGGAGCTGGACGACCTCAAGGCCTTCCGGGTCGCCGGCAGCCGCACCCCGGGCCACCCCGAGCACGGCCACACCGCGGGCGTCGAGACCACCACCGGCCCGCTCGGCCAGGGCATCGCCAACGCCGTGGGCATGGCGATGGCCGCCCGTTTCGAGCGCGGTCTGTTCGACCCGGACGCCCCGGCCGGCGAGTCCCCCTTCGACCACACCATCTGGGCCATCGTCTCCGACGGCGACCTGGAGGAGGGCATCTCCGCCGAGGCCTCCTCGCTCGCCGGCCACCAGAAGCTCGGCAACCTGGTCGCGCTCTACGACGACAACCACATCTCGATCGAGGGCGACACCGAGACGGCCTTCTCCGAGGACGTCCTCAAGCGCTACGAGGCGTACGGCTGGCACGTTCAGCGGGTCACCCCGAGGTCCAACGGCGACATCGACGTGGCCACCCTCGCCGAGGCGCTGGACGCGGCCAGGGCCGAGACCTCCCGCCCGTCGATCATCGCGATGCGCACCATCATCGCCTGGCCCGCCCCGGACGCGCAGAACACCGCCAAGGCGCACGGCTCCGCGCTCGGTGCCGCCGAGATCGCCGCCACCAAGAAGGTCCTGGGCTTCGACCCGGAGAAGACCTTCGAGGTCAGCGACAAGGTCATCGAGCACGCCCGCCTGGTGATCAAGCGCGGCAAGGCCGCCCGCGGCGAGTGGGAGCAGTCGTTCAACGCCTGGCGCGCCGCCCACCCGCAGCGCGCCGCCGAGTTCGACCGCATCCAGGCCGGCGAGCTGCCCGAGAGCTGGAAGAAGTCCGTCCCGGTCTTCGAGTCCGGCAAGGAGGTCGCCACCCGCAAGGCCAGTGGCGAGACCCTCAAGGCGCTCGGCGCGGTGATCCCGGAGCTGTGGGGCGGCTCGGCCGACCTCGCGGAGTCCAACCTCACCACCATCGACGAGGAGAGCTCCTTCCTCCCCGAGGGCAACCCGCTGAAGAGCGCCAGCCCGTACGGCCGGACGATCCACTTCGGCATCCGCGAGCACGCCATGGGCTCGACCATGAACGGCATCGCGCTGCACGGCCGGACCCGCGTGTTCGGCGGCACCTTCCTGGTCTTCGCCGACTACATGCGCCCGGCCGTCCGCCTGGCCGCGCTGATGAAGCTGCCGGTCACCTACGTCTGGACGCACGACTCGATCGGCCTCGGCGAGGACGGCCCGACCCACCAGCCGGTGGAGCACCTGGCCTCGCTGCGCGCCATCCCGGGCCTGTCCATCGTCCGCCCGGCCGACGCCAACGAGACGGCCGTCGCCTGGCGCACCGTCATCGAGCGGCAGACCAGCCACCCCGGCCCGGTCGGCCTGGCGCTCACCCGCCAGAACGTCCCGACCTTCGACCGCGAGGTGTTCGCCTCCGCCGAGGGCACCGCGAAGGGCGGCTACATCCTGGCCGAGGCCTCCAACGGCGTCCCGCAGGTGATCCTGCTCGGCACCGGCTCCGAGGTCCAGCTGGCCGTCAAGGCCCGCGAGGTCCTGGAGGCGGAGGGCATCGCGACCCGCGTGGTCTCGGTGCCGTCCTTCGAGTGGTTCCAGGAGCAGGACCAGGCCTACCGCGACAGCGTGCTGCCGCCCACCGTCAAGGCCCGGGTGTCGGTCGAGGCCGGCATCGCCCAGGGCTGGCGCGAGCTGGTCGGCGACCACGGCCGGATCGTCTCGCTGGAGCACTTCGGCGCCTCCGCCGACTACAAGGTGCTGTTCCAGGAGTTCGGCCTGACCGCCGAGGCCGTGGTGGCCGAGGCGCACAACGCGCTGCGCTCGCTCGAGGCCGTCAACCGCTGACGGCCCTTGGCCGGGGGTGCCCGACCGCACATCGGGCCCCCCGGCCGGTCTGACGACCCCACAGACAGACAGACAAAGAGAAGTAAGGACTGAAGCACCATGACTGACGCACTGAAGCGCCTCAGCGACGAAGGCGTGGCGATCTGGCTGGACGACCTCAGCCGCAAGCGGCTGAACACCGGCAACCTCGCCGAGCTGGTGCAGAACAAGCACGTGGTGGGTGTCACGACCAACCCCACCATCTTCCAGAAGGCCATCGGCGGCGGCGACAGCTCCTACGACGGCCAGCTGCGCGACCTCGCCGTCCGCAAGGTCACCACCGACGAGGCCGTCCGCATGATCACCACCTCGGACGTGCGCGACGCCGCCGACGTGCTGCGCCCGGTCTACGACGCCTCCAACGGCCGCGACGGCCGGGTCTCCATCGAGGTCGACCCGCGGCTGGCCCACGAGACCGCCGCCACCATCGCCGAGGCCAAGCAGCTGTGGTGGCTGGTCGACCGCCCGAACGTGTTCATCAAGATCCCCGCCACCAAGGCCGGTCTGCCCGCGATCGCCGAGGTCATCGGCAAGGGCATCAGCGTCAACGTCACGCTGATCTTCTCGCTGGAGCGCTACCGCGCGGTCATCGACGCCTACCTGACCGGCCTGGAGGCCGCCAAGGCCAAGGGCCTGGACCTCTCCCAGATCGAGTCGGTCGCCTCCTTCTTCGTCTCCCGCGTGGACACCGAGATCGACAAGCGCCTCGACAAGATCGGCGGCGAGGCCCGGCAGCTGCGTTCCAAGGCCGCCCTGGCCAACGCCCGCCTCGCCTACCAGGCGTACGAGGAGGTCTTCGGCAGCGTCGACGGCAAGACCGCCGGCAGCGACCGCTGGACGGCCCTGGAGGCCGCCGGCGCCAAGCCGCAGCGCCCGCTCTGGGCCTCCACCGGCGTCAAGGACCCGGCCCTGCCGGACACCCTGTACGTCACCGAGCTGGTCGCCCCGGGCACCGTCAACACCATGCCCGAGGCCACCCTGAACGCCACCGGCGACCACGGCGTGATCACCGGCGGCACCATCGTCCCCAACTACGCCGACGCCAAGGCCGTGATGGACGCCATCGCCGCCGCCGGCGTGGACTACGACGACGTGGTCCAGGTGCTGGAGGACGAGGGCGTCGAGAAGTTCGAGCAGTCCTGGAACGAGCTGCTCGACACCGTCACCGCCTCGCTCGCCTCCTTCGCCGACGAGAAGTGACCCCCGCTCACAGCCAGCGCACGAAAGCGGAGCCCCTTCAGTGAGCACTGACTACCCCGAGTTGACGTCCGAATCGGACGCCGGCGATGGTCCGCCGGCCCCCGTCAACCCGCTTCGTGACCCCGCCGACCGACGGCTCCCGCGCATCGCGGGGCCGTCCGGTCTGGTCATCTTCGGAGTCACCGGCGACCTGTCCCGCAAGAAGCTGATGCCGGCCATCTACGACCTGGCCAACCGCGGTCTGCTGCCGCCGGGCTTCTCGCTCGTCGGCTTCGCCCGGCGCGAGTGGGACGACGAGGACTTCGCCAAGGAGGTCCACGACGCCGTCCGGGACCACGCCCGGACCCCGTTCCGCGAAGAGGTCTGGCAGCAGCTCGCCAAGGGCATGCGCTTCGTCCACGGCACCTTCGACGACGACGACGCCTTCGACAAGCTCCGCGAGACCATCGAGGAGCTGGACAAGGCGCAGGGCACCGGCGGCAACTTCGCCTTCTACCTCTCCGTCCCGCCGAAGTTCTTCCCGACCGTCGTCCAGCAGCTGAAGAAGCACGGTCTGGCCGATCCGCCCTCCTCGCCCGCCAACGGGCAGGAGGGGCCCAGCAGGGCTTCCTGGCGGCGCGCCGTCATCGAGAAGCCCTTCGGCCACGACCTGGAGAGCGCCCAGGAGCTGAACCGGATCGTCCACGAGGTCTTCCCCCGGGACGAGGTCTTCCGGATCGACCACTACCTGGGCAAGGAGACCGTCCAGAACATCCTGGCGCTGCGCTTCGCCAACCAGATGTTCGAGCCGATCTGGAACCGGTCGTACGTCGACCACGTCCAGATCACGATGGCCGAGGACATCGGCATCGGCGGCCGCGCCGGCTACTACGACGGCATCGGCTCGGCCCGGGACGTCATCCAGAACCACCTGCTGCAGCTGATGGCGCTCACCGCCATCGAGGAGCCGGCGTCCTTCCACCCCAAGGCGCTGGTGGCCGAGAAGCTCAAGGTGCTCAGCGCCGTCAAGCTCCCGGCCGACCTCGGCCGGCACACCGTGCGCGGCCAGTACGCGGCCGGCTGGCAGGGCGGCGAGGAGGTCGGCGGCTACCTCGACGAGGACGGCATCGACCCGGACTCCAAGACCGACACCTACGCGGCCATCAAGCTGGAGATCAACAACCGCCGCTGGGCGGGTGTGCCGTTCTACCTGCGCACCGGCAAGCGGCTCGGCCGCCGGGTCACCGAGATCGCGGTGGTCTTCCAGCGCGCCCCGTACCTGCCGTTCGACTCCTACGCGACCGAGGAGCTGGGGCAGAACGCCCTGGTCATCCGGGTCCAGCCGGACGAGGGCGTGACGGTGCGGTTCGGCTCCAAGGTGCCGGGCACCTCCTTCGAGGTCCGCGACGTCACGATGGACTTCGCCTACGGCGAGTCCTTCACCGAGTCCAGCCCGGAGGCGTACGAGCGGCTCATCCTCGACGTGCTGCTCGGCGACGCCAACCTGTTCCCGCGTCACCAGGAGGTCGAGCTCTCCTGGCAGATCCTCGACCCGATCGAGCGGTACTGGGACACCCACGGCAGGCCCGCCCAGTACCCGGCCGGGACCTGGGGCCCCGCCGAGGCGGACGAGATGCTCGCACGAGACGGCAGGAGCTGGCGCCGGCCATGAAGATCGACCTCACGGACACCACGTCCAGCAAGATCAACGCAGCCCTGATGGAGGCGCGCCGGATCAGCGGCTCCACCGCCGCCGGCATGGTGCTCACCCTGGTGATCGTGACCGACGAGGGCAGCGCGTACGACGCCCTCAAGGCCGCCAACGACGCCTCCCGCGAGCACCCCTCGCGCACCCTGGCGGTCATCAAGCGCGCCGGGCGTTCGCCCCGGGCCCGCGCCGAGACCCGTCTGGACGCCGAGATCCTGGCCGGCTCGGACGCCGGCTCCGGCGAGACGGTCATCCTGCGCATGCACGGCGAGCTCGTCGCGCACGCCCAGTCGGTCGTCCTGCCGCTGCTGCTGCCGGACGCCCCGGTGGTGGTCTGGTGGCCCGAGAACTCCCCCGCGCACCCCGCGCAGGACCCGCTGGGCTCGATCGCCCAGCGCCGGATCACCGACGCCGTCACCGCCGAGTCCCCGGTCGGCCAGCTCGCCCAGCGGGCCCAGAGCTACACCCCGGGCGACACCGACCTGGCCTGGACCAGGATCACCGGCTGGCGCTCGATGCTGGCCGCCGCGCTGGACCAGCGGCCCGCCAGGATCACCTCCGCGGTGGTCGAGGGCGAGTCCTACAACCCCAGCGTGGAACTGCTCGGCCTCTGGCTGCACAACCGGCTGCACGTGCCGGTCGAGCGGGTCGTCACCGGCGGCCCCGGCATCACCGCGGTGCACCTGCGCACCGCGGACGGGGACATCACCCTGGACCGCCCGGACGGCCTGATGGGCACCCTCTCGATGCCCGGCTCCCCGGACCGCCAGGTGGCGCTCAAGCGTCGTGAGACGTCCGAGCTGATCGCCGAGGAGCTGCGCCGGCTCGACCCGGACGACATCTACGCCACGGCCGTACGCACCCCCGTGGAGCGGCTGCGCGAGCCGGCCAACGCCGAGACGGCGGCGGCCGAGAAGGTCGCCCACGCGATCGCCGAGGCCACCGTCGCCGAGGCCACCGTCGCCAACCCGGCCCGGGTGACGGCCGCGGTGCTCACCGCGGAGAAGGCGGCTGCGGAGGAAGCGTCCGCGGAGAGCGCGGCCCCGGCCGCGGAGCCTGCGGCGGCGAAGAAGGCCCCCGCCAAAGCGGCCAAGCGCACCACCAAGCGGAGCGACTCGTGACCGCCGCCACCCCGCAGCTGGTCGTCCACCGGGACAAGGAGCTGATGGCGCAGGCGGCCGCGGCCCGGCTGATCACCCGGATCGTGGACGCCCAGGCCGCCCGCGGCACCGCCTCGGTGGTGCTCACCGGCGGGCGCAACGGGAACGCCCTGCTGGCCGCCATCGCCGCCTCCCCGGCCCGGGACGCGGTCGACTGGGCCCGGCTGGACCTCTGGTGGGGCGACGAGCGTTTCGTGCCCTCCCAGGACCCCGAGCGCAACGCCGTCCAGGCCCGCGCGGAGCTGCTGGACGCCGTTCCGCTCGACCCGGCGCGGGTGCACGAGATGCCCGCCTCGGACGGCGTGGACGGCTCGGACGTGGAGGCCGCCGCGGCCCGCTACGCCGAGGAGCTGGCGAAGGCCGCCGGGCCGGGCGACCGGCTCGGCGTGCCCTGCTTCGACGTGCTGCTGCTCGGCGTCGGCCCGGACACCCATGTCGCCTCGCTGTTCCCCGAGCACCCGGGCGTACGGGAGACCGAGCTGACGGTGATCGGCGTCCGCGGTGCGCCCAAGCCCCCGCCGACCCGGATCTCGCTCAGCCTCCCGGCCATCCGGGAGGCCCGCGAGGTCTGGCTGCTGGCGGCGGGCGAGGACAAGGCCGACGCCGTCGCGGTGGCGCTGTCCGGCCCCGGCGAGATCCAGGCGCCCGCCTCCGGCGCGTACGGGCGGGGCCGCACCCTGTGGCTGCTCGACCGCGCCGCGGCGGCGCAGATCCCGCCGCAGCTGTACCCGCCCGCCTCGGCCTGACGGCCGGGCAGGAAACGCCGAAGGGCGTCACCGTTCGACGGTGACGCCCTTCGGCGTTGGACCGGGTACCGGCCCCGGGCTCAGATCTCGCCGCGCAGCTTGGCCAGCGCCTCGGCGAGGATCGCCTCGCCGTCGGCGTCGGTGCGCCGCTCGCGGACGTAGGCGAGGTGGGTCTTGTACGGCTCGTTGCGCGAGGGAGCCGGTGGGTTGTGCTCGTCCTGACCGGCCGGAAAGCCACAGCGCGGGCAGTCCCAGGTGTCCGGGATGACGGCCTCGGCGGCGAAGCTCGGGCGGGTCTCGTGCTTGTTGGCACACCAGAAGGAGATCCGGTTGCGCGGGGCGGACTCGCCGCGCTCCGCCTCGCCCATCGGGCCGGCTCCGACCCTGCTGCCACGGATGGCATTGCCACTTGCCACGGTCTGACTCCCTGCGTGCTGGTGCGCCGACCCGCCGCGGTGCGCGTCGGTGGCGAAGTCGTCCTAGTGTAAGCAGCAGTTAAGGTTCCACCACCACCGCATCCGCCCCGGCCGCTCCCAGGATAGGCGCTGGGGCGACGGGGCGTCAGGAATACCTCAGCTCTTGTACTTCAGCACCAGGCCGAGCACGATGATGCAGGCGAACCAGGCGCCGCCGACGATGATCGTGATGCGGTCGAGGTTGCGCTCGGCCACCGCCGAACCGCCACCGGTGGACATCGCGCCGCCACCGAACATGTCGGACAGGCCGCCGCCCTTCCCCTTGTGCAGCAGCACCAGGAGGATCATCAGCAGGCTGAAGATGATCAGGGCAATCGAGAACCCGATAACCACGACGGGACCAACTCTCTCGTATCTTCGGCGAAGGGGCCGGGCCGCGTACGGCGGTCCGGCCCCAAAGCCTACGTTGCTGCGGCGGCGTTAGCCTACTGCCTGGTCACGGTAGCGCACGATCTTGACGAACTCGTCGGCGTCCAGGGAGGCACCGCCGATCAGGCCGCCGTCGATGTCCGGCTTGGCCATCAGGCCGGCCGCACTGGAGGACTTGACCGAACCGCCGTACAGCACACGGACCTTGTCGGCCAGCTCGGCGCTGTACAGCTCGGCGATCCGCCGACGGATGGCCGCGCAGACCTCCTGGGCGTCCTCCGGGGTGGCCACCTCGCCGGTGCCGATCGCCCAGACCGGCTCGTAGGCGACCACGATCGACTCGGCCTGGTCGGCCGGGACGTCCTGCAGGCCGCCGTCGAGCTGGGCCAGGGTGTACTCGACGTGGGTGCCGGCCTTGCGGATCTCCAGCGGCTCGCCGATGCACAGGATCGGGGTGATCCCGCTGCGGTAGGCGGCCTTGACCTTGGCGTTGACGATCTCCTCGTTCTCGCCGTGGTACTGCCGGCGCTCCGAGTGGCCGATCACCGCGTAGGTGCACTTCAGCTTGGACAGCATCGGGCCCGAGACCTCACCGGTGTACGCACCGGAGTCGTGCTTCGAGATGTCCTGCGAGCCGTACTTGATCTTCAGCTTGTCGCCGTCGACCAGGGTCTGCACCGAGCGCAGATCGGTGAACGGCACCAGGACGGCGACCTCGACGGCCTGGTAGTCCTTGTCGGCCAGCGCGAAGGCCAGCTTCTGGGTGTGCTGGATGGCCTCAAGGTGGTTGAGGTTCATCTTCCAGTTGCCCGCCATCAGCGGGAGACGCTCAGTCATTGCCTCAGCCTTCCAGGGCGGCGAGACCGGGAAGGGTCTTGCCCTCCAGGTACTCAAGGCTGGCGCCACCGCCGGTCGAGATGTGCCCGAACTTCGTTTCGTCGAAGCCCAGGATGCGGACGGCCGCGGCGGAGTCGCCGCCACCGACCACGGTGAACGCGTCGCTGTCGAGCAGGGCCTGCGCGACGGCCTTGGTGCCCTCGGCGAAGGCCGGGTGCTCGAAGACGCCCACCGGACCGTTCCAGAACACCGTCCGGGCGTCGGCCAGCTTCGCCGCGAACAGCTCGCGGGTCTTCGGGCCGATGTCCAGGCCCTCCTTGTCGGCGGGGATCTTGTCCGCGTCGACGATCTCGAAGTCCTCGACCGGGGCGTGCGTCCTGGTGTCCGGGAAGCTCCCGGAGATGGCGACGTCCACCGGCACCACGAACTCGACGCCGTTCTCCTCGCCGCGCTTCAGGTAGTCCAGGACCGTCGGGATCTGGTCCTTCTGCAGCAGCGAGATGCCGACCTCGTGGCCCTGGGCCGCGAGGAAGGTGTACGCCATGCCCCCGCCGATCAGGATGCGGTCGGCCTTGCCGAGCAGGTTGTCGATCACGCCGACCTTGTCGGACACCTTGGAGCCGCCGAGCACGACCACGTACGGGCGCTCGACCTCCTCGGTGAGGCGCTTGAGCACGCCCACCTCGGTGGCGATCAGGTCACCGACGGCGTGCGGCAGGCGGGCCGGCAGGTCGTACACCGAGGCGTGCTTGCGGTGCACCGCGCCGAAGCCGTCGCCGACGTACAGGTCGGCCAGCTCGGCCAGCCGGTCGGCGAAGGCGCCGCGCTCGGCGTCGTCCTTGCTGGTCTCACCGGCGTTGAAGCGCAGGTTCTCGAGCAGCGTGACCTCGCCGTCGGCCAGGGCGGCGACGGTGGCCTTCGCGCTCTCACCCACGGTGTCGGTCGCGAAGGACACCGACCGGCCGAGGATCTCACCAAGGCGGACGGCCACCGGTGCGAGGGAGAACTGCGGGTCCGGCTCGCCCTTGGGGCGGCCGAGGTGGGAGGCGACGACGACCTTCGCACCGCGCTCGACGAGCTTGGCGATGGTCGGGGCGACGGCGCGGATCCGGCCGTCGTCGGTGATCGTGCCGTCGGACAGCGGGACGTTCAGGTCCGCACGGACGAACACGCGCTTGCCGACGACGTCGAGGTCTTCGATGGTCTTCACAGGTCTCCGGGTCTCCTGGGGAGATGTGGTGCAGAGGGGCGGCACTGCACCGGGCCGCCGAGGGGTGAGGGAGCGCAGAGCGAGGGCCCGGATGGCCGCACACGCCGTCCGGGCCCTCACCCCTACATCACGTCAGCTCCCGCTGCGTCAGAGCTGGCCGCCGACGAGGGTGGTCAGGTTGACGAGACGGTTCGAGTAGCCCCACTCGTTGTCGTACCAGCCGAAGACCTTGACCTGGTTGCCCTGGACCATGGTCATCAGCGAGTCGAAGATCGTGGAGAACGGCGAGTTCACGATGTCGGAGGAGACGATCGGGTCCTCGGTGTACTGCAGGATGCCCTTGAGGGAGCCCTCGGAGGCCTTCTGGAAGGCCTCGTTGACCTCCGCGACGGTGACCTCGCGCTCCAGGGTGACGACCAGGTCGGTGATCGAACCGGTCGGGACCGGGACGCGCAGCGAGGTGCCGTCCAGCTTGCCCTTCAGCTCCGGCAGCACCAGCGCGGTGGCCTTGGCGGCACCGGTGGAGGTCGGGATGATGTTCAGGGCGGCGGCGCGGGCGCGACGCAGGTCCTTGTGCGGGAAGTCCAGCGTGACCTGGTCGTTGGTGTACGCGTGCACCGTGGTCATCAGACCCTTGACGATGCCGAAGTTCTCGTTCAGCACCTTGGCCAGCGGCGCCACGCAGTTGGTGGTGCAGGAGGCGTTGGAGATGACGGTGTGCTTCGCGGCGTCGTACTTCTCGTCGTTGACGCCCATGACGATGGTGACGTCCTCGTCGGTGGCGGGCGCCGAGATGATGACCTTCTTCGCACCGGCGGTGACGTGCTTCTTCGCAGCCTCGGCCTTGGTGAAGATACCGGTCGACTCGATGACGATGTCGACGCCCAGCTCGCCCCAGGGCAGGTTGGCCGGGTCACGCTCGGCGATGACCTTGAAGGTCTTGCCGTTGACGGTGATGCTGTTCTCGGTGTGCGAGACCTCGCCGGGGAAGGTGCCCAGGATGGAGTCGTACTTGAGCAGGTGCGCCAGGGTCTTGGTGTCGGTCAGGTCGTTGACACCGACGATCTCGATGTCCGCGCCCTGGGCCTGAACCGCACGGAAGAAGTTGCGGCCAATGCGGCCGAATCCGTTGATGCCTACCCGGATCGTCACGAAACCGATCTCCTCGTTAGGTACGCCGGAGCTATGCCGACGGGGGTGAAATTTGGGATGTCCCCGACCACCCATGACCCTACCTCTCCAAGGCCTGGGAGGGCACATCAGGCCGGGCCGGAGCCCTTGGCGTGGCGTGTCAAGAGGGCGCGGGCAGGGCTTCCGTCCTTGGCCTTGCGGGCAGTTGGTCCCGCCCTCCGGAGGCCCGCCGGGCCCTTGGTCCCCTCGGTTCGAACGCGAAACGACCGGTGCCCCCTGTCAGGGGCACCGGTCGTCGGTTTCACCGGCCGGATCAGGGCCGGCCAGGCCTAGTTCAGCGCCATCTCGTCGGTCAGGTTGGCCTCGGTGCTGGGCAGGCCGAGCTCGGAGGCGCGCTTGTCCGCCATCGCCAGCAGCCGGCGGATCCGGCCGGCCACCGCGTCCTTGGTCAGCGGCGGGTCGGCCAGGGCGCCCAGCTCCTCCAGCGAGGCCTGCTTGTGCTGCATCCTCAGCTGGCCTGCGGCGGCCAGGTGCTCGGGGACCTCCTCGCCCAGGATCTCCAGCGCGCGCTGCACCCGGGCGCCGGCCGCGACGGCGGCGCGGGCCGAGCGGCGCAGGTTGGCGTCGTCGAAGTTGGCCAGACGGTTGGCGGTGGCCCGCACCTCGCGCCGCATCCGGCGCTCCTCCCAGGCCAGCACCGACTCATGGGCGCCCAGGCGGGTCAGCAGCGCGCCGATGGCGTCACCGTCGCGGATCACCACCCGGTCCACCCCGCGCACCTCGCGGGCCTTGGCCGGGATGCCCAGCCGGCGGGCCGCGCCGACCAGGGCCAGGGCCGCCTCGGAGCCGGGGCAGGTGATCTCCAGCGAGGAGGACCGGCCCGGCTCGGTGAGCGAGCCGTGCGCCAGGAAGGCCCCGCGCCAGGCCGCCTCGGCGTCACAGGTCGCGCCGGAGACGACCGCCGGGGGCAGGCCCCGGATGGGGCGGCCTCGGCCGTCCACCAGGCCGGTCTGCCGCGCCAGCAGCTCGCCGTCCTTGACCACCCGGACCACGTAGCGGCTGCCGCGCCGCAGGCCGCCGGGTGCCATCACCACCAGGTCCGAGGAGTGTCCGAAGATCTCCAGCAGGTCCTTGCGCAGTCGCCGTGCCGCCGCGCCGGTGTCGAGCTCCGCCTCGATCACGATGCGGCCGCTCACGATGTGGAGCCCGCCCGCGAATCGCAGGATCGCCGACACCTCCGCCTTGCGGCAGCAGGCCCTCGTGACCGGGAGCCGGCTGATTTCGTCCTTCACCGCTGGAGTCATCGCCATGGCCCGATCCTTCCATGTGTCCGGAAAATCCGGTCGTACGCGGCTGCCAAGAGCTCCGGGTCGTGTCGCGGCGTGCCGTCGGCGCGGGCGACCCGGTCGAGCACCAGGGCCGCGCCCATCCGCTCGGCGGCCTTCTCCAGGCCGGCCAGGTCCGCCTGACCGAAGGCGCCCCCGCTGACGGCGCGCTCGTCCACCAGGATCGCATCCACCGCGAGGGCGGGGGCGTGGTCGGCGATGACCTCCAGGTGGCGCTGCGGGGTGAAGCCCTCGGTCTCGCCGGGCTGCGGGGCCAGGTTCAGGGTGAGCAGCCGGCGGGCGCGGGTCTCGGTGAGCGCCTTGGCCAGCTCGGGCACCAGCAGGTGCGGCAGCACGCTGGTGAACCAGGAGCCGGGGCCGAGCACCACCCAGTCCGCCTCCCGGACGGCGGTGACGGCCTCCGGGACGGCCGGCGGCCCGTCCGGCAGCAGCCGGATCGACTGCACCGTGCCCGGCGTCACCGCGACGCTGGCCTGGCCGCGCACGGCGGACAGCTCGCCCGGGCGCGCCGGGTCGTGGCCCCGGACGACCGCCTCGATGTCCAGTGGCACCGCCGACATCGGCAGCACCCGGCCCTGGACGTTCAGCAGCCGGGCGACCCAGTCCAGGGCGGCCACTGGGTCCCCGAGCTTCTCCCAGAGCGCGACGATCAGCAGGTTACCGACGGCGTGGCCGCCCAGCTCGCCGGTGCCGGTGAAGCGCTGCTGGATCACCTCGGACCAGGTGCGGCCCCAGTCGTCGTCCCCGCAGAGCGCGGCCAGCGCCTTGCGGAGGTCCCCCGGGGGCAGCACCCCGAGCTCCTCGCGCAGCCGCCCGCTGGAGCCGCCGTCGTCGGCGACGGTGACCACGGCGGTGAGGTCGGTGGTGAGCCGGCGCAGCGCGGAGAGCGAGGCGGACAGGCCCTGGCCGCCGCCGAGGGCGGCGATCCTGGGTGCCGGGTTGGTGCGGGCCGGGCTGGTCCGCGGCCGACTGGGCGCCGTGGTGCGCGACGGGCCCCCCGTCCGGTCGGCGGTCTTGTTCTGAAACTGCCGCCCGGGCACGTATCCCGTCACACCTACCTCGCGTTCCTCTCGCCCGCCGCCGGTCTCCGCCGGCGGGCCGGCAGGGGCGCGGCGGCTACTCCCGTCCCATGTCACGGTGGACGAGCACCGTCTCGACACCATCGGCGATGAGACGCTTCGTCAGGCGCTCGGACATCGCGACGCTGCGGTGCTTGCCACCGGTGCAGCCTACGGCAAGGGTCATGTAGCGCTTCCCCTCGCGTCGGTACCCCTCGGTGACGATCCTCAGCAGTTCGGCGTAGCCGTTGAGGAATTCGTTGGCGCCGGGCTGCTGGAAGACGTAGTCGGCGACGTCCGCGTCAGTGCCCGTCCGGGCCCGCAGCTCGGGCACCCAGTGCGGGTTGGGGAGGAAGCGGCAGTCCACCACCAGGTCGGCGTCGACCGGCAGGCCGTACTTGAAGCCGAAGGACATCACGGTGGCGCGCAGTTCGGGCTCGTCGTGGTCGGCGAACTGGGCGTCGAGCTTGGCGCGCAGCTGGTGCACGTTGAGGTTGGAGGTGTCGATCACCAGATCGGCCTCGCCACGCAGCTCGCGCAGGAGGTCCCGCTCCTGGGCGATGCCGTCGACGATCCGGCCGTCGGCCTGGAGCGGGTGCGGGCGGCGCACGCTCTCGAACCGGCGGACCAGCGCGTCGTCGGAGGAGTCCAGGAAGACCACGCTGAGCCGGACGCCGCGCTTCTCCAGCTCGTCCAGCGAGGTGAGCAGGTCGTCGAAGAACTGGCGGCCACGGACGTCCACCACGGCGCCGATCCGGGCGACGTTGCCCTGGGAACGGGCGCCGAGGTCGACCATGGTCGGGATCAGGGCGGGCGGCAGGTTGTCGACCACGAACCAGCCCAGATCCTCCAGGCACTTGGCCGCGGTGGAGCGGCCGGCTCCGGACATACCTGAGATGATCACTAGCTCCGGGGTGTTCTCCCCCGCGGCCGGCGGCCGGGGGGTACCCCCATCGTCGGACATCGTCACTTCGGTTCCCCGCTCTCGGTGGTTCTGCTGAGGAGAACGCGCGTGGCGCGGCCGCGCTTCCCCGGCTCACTCGGGCGAGTGAACGCGGGGCGCGCGGGCTGACGGTCGGCGTCGGCCGTCATGGCGTCTCCCGGGATGGTGCGGTCTGGGCTGCGGCGGGCGCCGGCTCGGCGGCCTCGTCGGCACTGTCATCGATGATCTCGCCGGTCGCGGTGTTCACGGCCGGTGCCGCCGGTGTACGGGAGGACAACGCTGCCGCAACAGTCTCCGCGGTCCGCCGCCCGATGCCGGGGACGGCGCAGAGTTCGTCGACGGTGGCCGCCCGGAGCTTCTTCAGCGAACCGAAGTGCTTGAGCAGCGCCCGGCGGCGAGTCTCGCCGAGGCCGGGGACGGAGTCCAGTTCTCCGGCGGTGAGTCGCCTGGAACGCTTGGTGCGCTGGTAGCCGATCGCGAACCGGTGCGCCTCGTCGCGGACCCGCTGGAGCAGATAGAGGCCCTCGCTGCTGCGGGGCAGCACCACCGGGTCGTCCTCGCCGGGCAGCCAGACCTCCTCCAGCCGCTTGGCCAGGCCGCAGAGGGCGATGTCGTCGATGCCGAGCTCGTCCAGGGCGCGTCTGGCGGCGGCGACCTGCGGCTGGCCGCCGTCCACCACCAGCAGCTGCGGCGGGTAGGCGAAGCGGCGCGGGCGGCCGGTCTCCGGGTCGACCGGTCCTGCGGGGGCCTCCTGGCCCGGGGCCGCCCGGTCGACGGCACCGGCCTCGGCACCGGGGTCGTCGGCCTCGGGGACGGCCCACTCGCCGGTCTGCTCGCGCTCCTGGAGGTAGCGGCGGAAGCGGCGGCTGATCACCTCGTGCATCGAGCGGACGTCGTCCTGGCCCTCGAAGCCCTTGATCTGGAAGCGGCGGTACTCGCTCTTGCGGGCCAGGCCGTCCTCGAAGACCACCATCGAGGCGACCACGTCCTCGCCCTGGAGGTGGGAGATGTCGAAGCACTCGATGCGCAGCGGGACGGAGTCCAGCTCCAGCGCGTCGGCGATCTCCTGGAGGGCGCGGCTGCGGGTGGTGAGGTCGGAGGCGCGCTTGGTCTTGTGCAGCGCCAGCGCCTGCTGGGCGTTGCGCTGCACGGTGGCCATCAGGTCCTTCTTGTCGCCGCGCTGCGGCACCCGCAGGTCCACCTGGCCCGCCTTGCCCGCCTGGCCGGCCCGCAGACCGGCCAGCCACTCCCGGACCGGTTCGGCCGGCTCGGGCAGCGCGGGCACCAGCACCTCGCGCGGCACCGCCTCGTTGCCGCCGCCGTAGAGCTGCTGGAGGGCGTGCTCGACCAGCCCCGCGGTGTCCACGTCCTCGACCTTGTCGGTGACCCAGCCGCGCTGGCCGCGGACCCGGCCGCCGCGGACGTGGAAGATCTGGACGGCGGCTTCCAGTTCGTCCTCGGCGACGGCGAGCAGGTCCGCGTCGGTGGCGTCGGCGAGCACGATCGCGTTCTTCTCCATCGCGCGCTTGAGCGCCCCGATGTCGTCGCGCAGCCGGGCGGCCTTCTCGTACTCCAGATCCTCGGCGGCCTCCCGCATCTGCTCTTCCAGCCGGCGCAGGTAGTTGCCGGTACGCCCGGCCATGAAGTCGCAGAAGTCCTCGGCCAGCGCCCGGTGTTCGTCCGCCGAGACCTTGCCGACGCAGGGCGCGGCGCACTTGCCGATGTAGCCGAGCAGGCAGGGCCGGCCGACCTGGCCGGCGCGCTTGAAGACGCCGTTGGAGCAGGTCCGGACGGGGAAGACGCGCAGCAGCAGGTCGACCGTCTCGCGGATCGCCCAGGCGTGCCCGTACGGACCGAAGTAGCGCACGCCCTTCTTGTGCGCCCCGCGCATCACCTGGACCCGCGGGTACTCCTCGCCGAGGGTGACCGCCAGCTCCGGGTAGCTCTTGTCGTCGCGGTACTTGACGTTGAACCGGGGGTCGAACTCCTTGATCCAGGAGTACTCCAGCTGGAGCGCCTCGACCTCGGTGGAGACCACCGTCCACTCCACCGAGGCGGCGGTGGTGACCATCGTCGCGGTGCGCGGGTGCAGCCCGGCGAGGTCCTGGAAGTAGGACGACAGCCGCGGCCGCAGGCTCTTGGCCTTGCCGACGTAGATGACCCGCCCGTGGGCGTCGCGGAACTTGTAGACACCCGGTGAGGTCGGGATCGCACCCGGTGCCGGGCGGTAGGTGGACGGGTCAGCCATGGGTCCACCGTACCGAGTCGGGCCGGGGCTGCGGAGGGGAGATCAACTGCTTCAGCTCGGGGTCACCTTGAGGTTGCCGCCCTCGACCACGACGGTGTAGGCGGGCAGCGGGGTGGGGGCCGGACCGTCCTGCACCGCGCCGTCGGTGATGCCGAACCGGCTGGCGTGACAGGGGCACTGGATCTGCTGGTTCTTGACCTGGTCGACGATGCAGCCGGCGTGGGTGCACTTGGCGCTGAACGCCTTGTACTCCCCCGCCGTCGGCTGGGTCACCACGATCTTCTTGTCGCGGTAGACGGTGCCGCCGCCGACCGGCACACCGGCCGCCGGACCGACGTCCACCGGGGACTTGGCGCCACCTGAGGAGTCGGAGGAGGACGAGGAGCAGCCGGAGACCGCCAGGGCGCCGCCGCCGGCCGCGAGGACGGCCGCCGCCCCGCAGAGCAGGGTGCGGCGGGAGGTGGCGGGGCTCTCGGGGGCCTCTGACATCGTGGTTCACTCCTGGGATCGGCTGCTGCGCGCGTCGGCGGAAGTCTATGCGGCGCTTACCCGGCCGCCTCCGTCGACGGGGGCGGCCGGGCGGGATGTCGCGCGCTACTTCTTGGCGGCGGCCCGCTTGCGCGGGGCCCTCGCCTTGACCGGAGCGACCGGGGCGTCGGTGAACTCGCCCGGGAGGATGTCCCGGAGGAACTTGCCGGTGTGGCTCTCCGAGACCGCCGCGATCTGCTCCGGGGTGCCCTCGGCAACCACGGTGCCGCCGCCGGAACCGCCCTCGGGGCCCATGTCGACGACCCAGTCGGCGGTCTTGATCACATCGAGGTTGTGCTCGATGACGATCACCGTGTTGCCCTTCTCCACCAGCCCGGAGAGCACCTTGATCAGCTTGCTGATGTCCTCGAAGTGCAGGCCGGTGGTGGGCTCGTCGAGCACGTAGACCGTCCGCCCGGTGGAGCGCTTCTGCAGCTCGGAGGCGAGCTTGACGCGCTGCGCCTCACCGCCGGAGAGCGTCGGCGCGGACTGGCCGAGCCGGACGTAGCCGAGGCCGACGTCGTTGAGCGTCCTCAGGTGCCGGGCGATCGCCGGGACGGCCTCGAAGAAGTGCAGCGCCTCCTCGATCGGCATGTCCAGCACCTCGGCGATGGACTTGCCCTTGTAGTGGACCTCCAGCGTCTCCCGGTTGTACCGGGCACCGTGGCAGACCTCGCACGGCACGTAGACGTCCGGCAGGAAGTTCATCTCGATCTTGATGGTGCCGTCGCCCGAGCAGTTCTCGCAGCGGCCGCCCTTGACGTTGAAGGAGAACCGGCCGGGCAGGTAGCCGCGGACCTTGGCCTCCTGGGTCTCCGCGAAGAGCCGCCGGACGTGGTCGAACACGCCGGTGTAGGTGGCCGGGTTGGAGCGCGGCGTCCGGCCGATCGGCGACTGGTCGACGTGCACCACCTTGTCCACCAGGTCGGTGCCGGTGATCCGGGTGTGCCGCCCCGGCACGCTGCGGGCGCCGTTCAGCTCCCGGGCGAGGTGGGTGTAGAGGATGTCGTTGACCAGGGTGGACTTGCCCGAGCCGGAGACCCCGGTGATCGCGGTGAACGTCCCGAGCGGGAAACCGACCGTGACGTCCTTGAGGTTGTGCTCGCGGGCGCCGTGCACCGTCAGCTGGCGCTTCCTGTCCCGCTCGCGGCGGCCGGCCGGGATCGGGATGGAGCGCTTGCCGGCGAGGTACTGGCCGGTCAGCGACTCCTTGTTGGTGAGCAGCTGCTTCAGCGAGCCGGAGTGCACCACCTTGCCGCCGTGCTCGCCGGCGCCCGGGCCGATGTCGACCACCCAGTCGGCCATCTTGATGGTGTCCTCGTCGTGCTCGACGACGATCAGGGTGTTGCCGATGTCCCGCAGCCGGACCAGGGTCTCGATCAGGCGGTGGTTGTCGCGCTGGTGCAGGCCGATGGACGGCTCGTCCAGCACGTAGAGCACCCCGACCAGGCCGGAGCCGATCTGGGTGGCGAGCCGGATGCGCTGGGCCTCGCCGCCGGAGAGGGTGCCGGCCGCCCGGTTGAGCGAGAGGTAGTCCAGGCCGACGTCGACCAGGAACCGCAGCCGCTCGTTGACCTCCTTGAGGACGCGCTCGGCGATCTGCTTGTCCCGGGCGTTGAGCTTCATCGCGCCGAGGAAGTCCGAGCAGTCGCTGATCGACATCGCCGAGACGTCCGCGATGGAGCGGCCCTCGACGGTGACGGCCAGCACCACCGGCTTGAGCCGGGTGCCCTCGCAGGTCGGGCAGGGCACCTCGCGCATGTAGCCCTCGAAGCGCTCGCGGCTGCTGTCGCTCTCCGCCTCGGTGTGCCGGCGCTGGATGAACGGGACCGCGCCCTCGAAGCCCGTGGTGTAGGACCGGTCGCGCCCGTAGCGGTTGCGGTAGCGCACCTCGACCTGGTGCTTGTGCCCGTACAGCAGCGCCTTCTTGGCGCGGGCCGGCAGCCCGGCCCAGGGGATGTCGGTGCGGAAGCCCAGCTCGCCGGCGAGCGCGTCGATCAGGCGCTGGAAGTACTCCTTGGTGTGGCCGCCGGACCAGGGGTGGATGGCGCCCTCGTCCAGCGACTTCTCGTCGTCGGGGACGACCAGCTCCGGGTCGACCTCCATCCGGTTGCCCAGACCCGAACAGTCCGGGCAGGCGCCGAACGGCGAGTTGAAGGAGAACGAGCGCGGCTCCAGCTCCTCGAACGACACGTCGTCGTACGGGCAGTAGAGGTGCTCGGAGTACATCCGCTCGCGCTCGGGGTCGTCCTCCGGGAGGTCGACGAAGTCGAGCACGACCATGCCGCCGGAGAGCCGCAGGGCCGTCTCCACCGAGTCGGTGAGCCGGCGCTTGGCGCTCTCCTTGACGGTGAGGCGGTCGATGACCACCTCGACGGTGTGCTTCTCCTGCTTCTTGAGCTTGGGCGGCTCGGCGAGCTGGATCGTCGCGCCGTCCACCCGGGCGCGGGCGTAGCCCTTGGACTGGAGGTCGGCGAACAGGTCGACGAACTCGCCCTTGCGCTCGCGGACCACCGGGCTGAGCACCTGGAACCGGGTGCCCTCGGTGAGCTCCAGCACCTTGTCGACGATGGCCTGCGGGGACTGCTTGGCGATCGGGCGGGCGCAGTGCGGGCAGTGCGGCTTGCCGATCCGGGCGAACAGCAGGCGCAGGTAGTCGTACACCTCGGTGATGGTGCCGACGGTGGAACGGGGGTTGCGGTTGGTGGACTTCTGGTCGATCGAGACGGCCGGGGAGAGGCCTTCGATGAAGTCGACGTCGGGCTTGTCCATCTGCCCGAGGAACTGACGGGCGTAGGAGGACAACGACTCCACGTAGCGGCGCTGGCCCTCGGCGAAGATCGTGTCGAAGGCGAGCGAGGACTTGCCGGAGCCGGAGAGGCCCGTGAAGACGATGAGGGAGTCGCGGGGCAGGTCGAGCGAGACGTTCTTCAGATTGTGCTCGCGAGCACCGCGGACGATGAGGCGGTCGGCCACTGCTTCTGGCGCCTTTCTCCGGGGCGAGATGGCTTGCGGTGAGATGTGTACTTCTTCCAGGATGCGGCAGCCAGCCTATAGCTCATGCGTTCGATTCTCGACCATGTCCAGTGGAGTTCACCCGAACGAGTGCGGTCGTGACCTGGCGCGTCCGCACCCAGTCCGAAAAAGCTCCTGCTCAGGGCCGGGATCAGCGGTAGCGTCGGCTGGTCAACGAGCGGAGCCCCGCGCGGGCAACGCCGAGAACCAGCCGATCGGAGGGCCCGACCGATGACCGACCCGCAGACCGACACCGCCGGCTCCGCAGCCGCCACCGCCACCACCCCCGCAGCCACGGCCGCCGAGCGGCTGCGTCTGGCCGCCGAGAGCACCGGGCGGCTGCTGCACACCGTGGCCGGCCTGAAGCCCGAGGCGGTCGCCGAGCCCTCGGCCCTGCCCGGCTGGACCAGGGGGCATGTGCTGGCCCACCTCGCCCGCAACGCCGACTCCCTGGTCAACCTGCTGAACGGGGCCCGGACCGGCACCGACATCCCCCAGTACGCCAGCGCCGAGGCCCGCGACCAGGGCATCGAGGAGGGCGCGCCGCGCCCGCTGGACGCGCAGCTCGCCGACCTGCGCGAGTCCGCCGAGCGGTTCGCCGCCGCGGCCGCGGAGCTGCCCGCCGAGGCCTGGTCGGCCGAGGTGCGCCACCGGGCCGGCTACACCTTCGAGGCCGCGGAGATCCCCTGGAAGCGGCTGATGGAGCTCGAGTACCACCACGTCGACCTGGACGCCGGTCACACCCCCGCGCACTGGCCGGAGTCCTTCGCGGTGGCCGAATTCCATCGCCTGGCCGCACGGCTGGCCGACAGCGCGGAACTGCCCCCGGTCGAGCTGATCGCCGACGACACCGAGGACCGGGCCCGGATCGGCGCGGCCCCGGACGCACCCGGGCTGACCGCCGAGGGCCCGGTGCGGGCGCTGGCCGCCTGGCTCGCCGGCCGCTCGGACGGCGACGGCCTCCAGGTCCACCGGGGCGGCGTCCAGCTCGCCGACGCCCGCACCGCGCTGCCGTCGCTCCCGCCCCTGGGCTGACACCGGGCGGTCGGCCGACCATGCTGGCAGCAGCGACGACTCGGCCGGGCGAGGTGCCCGGCGGACCCGACACGACGAGGAGCGGACGGATGACGTACCACGGAGCGGTGAAGGTCGGCGGACCGCCGGACGTGCGCGAGCTGGCCCATCTGATCATCACCAAGGTGGCCGTCGGCCCGTACGACAACAACGCCTACCTGCTGCGCTGCCGGGCCACCGACGAGCAGTTGCTGATCGACGCGGCCGCCGAGGCGCCGGTGCTGCTGGAGTCGGTGGGCGAGAGCCTGGCCACCGTCGTCACCACGCACCGGCACCACGACCACTGGGGCGCACTGGCCGAGGTGGTCGCGGCCACCGGCGCCCGGACCGCCGCCGGGCGGTACGACGCCGAGGGCATCGACGTGCCGACCCAAGTGCTGCTGGAGGACGGCGGGACGGTCCGGGTCGGCCAGGTCGAGCTGACCGTCCGGCACCTGGTCGGCCACACCCCCGGCGCGATCGTGCTGGTCTACGACGACCCGCAGGGCCACCCGCACGTGTTCACCGGCGACTGCCTCTTCCCGGGCGGCGTCGGCAACACCTGGGGCGACGCGGCAGCCTTCGAGAGCCTGTTCCGGGACGTCAACGAGAAGATCTTCGACGTCCTGCCCGACGAGGCCTGGGTCTACCCCGGCCACGGCAACGACACCACCCTCGGTGCCGAGCGCCCGCACCTCCAGGAGTGGCGCGAGCGCGGCTGGTAGCCCCCCGGCCCGACGGGCTCCCGGAAGCGGAAAGGCGGCGGACCCGCGACCACTGCTCGGTCGCGGGTCCGCCGTGCTCGTCCGGCCGGGGCCGGTGGATCAGGCGTCGATCTTCTCCGGGTGGTCGCCGCTGCGGTCCTGCTTCTTCGCGGCGATCAGGCTGGTCACGGTCGTGACGGCCAGCACCACCACGATGACGCCCAGCGAGACCGGGATGCTGATCTCCGGCACGTGCACACCGCTCTCGTGCAGCGCGTGCAGCACCAGCTTCACGCCGATGAAGCCGAGGATCACCGACAGCCCGTACGAGAGGTGGACCAGCTTCTTCAGCAGCCCGCCGATCAGGAAGTACAGCTGCCGCAGACCCATCAGGGCGAAGGCGTTGGCGGTGAAGACGATGTACGGGTCCTGGGTGAGACCGAAGATCGCGGGGATCGAGTCCAGCGCGAACAGGACGTCGGTGGTGCCGATCGCCAGCATGACGATCAGCATCGGCGTCATCAGCCGACGGCCGTTCTCCTGGATGAACAGCTTGGTGCCGTGGTAGACGTCGGTCGACGGGAAGCGCCGCTCGATGGACTTGAGCAGGCGGTTCTCCTCGAACTCCTCGTCGGCCTCCTCGGCGCGGGCCTCCTTGATGAGCTTCCAGGCCGTCCAGACCAGGAACGCGCCGAAGAAGTAGAAGACCCAGGAGAAGGTGGAGACCAGGGCGGCGCCGCCGGCGATGAAGCCCGCGCGCAGCACCAGCGCGATGATCACACCGAACATCAGCACACGCTGCTGGTAGATCTTGGGCACCGCGAACTTGCCCATGATCAGGATGAACACGAAGAGGTTGTCGACACTGAGCGACTTCTCGGTGATGTAACCGGCGAAGAACTCACCGGCCGGCGTCGAGCCGGAGTGCCACCAGAGGAACCCGCCGAAGATCAGCGCCAGCACGACCCAGACCGCGGTCCAGATACCGGCCTCCTTGATGGAGACCTCGTGCGGCTTGCGCCCTCCGATGAAGAAGTCGGCCACGATCAGTGCGATCAACACACCGATCGTTGAGACCCACATGGCTACGGAAACGTCCACTACTGCTCCTCCGGCAGGTAGGCGAGACAGACATCGTCACTGCCGGAGGTCTCTTCCGCCCGCCGGGCCCGCTCCGGGGCGCCGCACGGACCAGCGCCCCGGGGCGCCGCTCGGGGCACCCGTGATGACGGGACAGCTGCGGGGGAATACTCCCCTCCGCTGCCATCGAGAGTAACAGGAAGGCCAAAGGAAGGTAAAGAAGGTAAAGAACCCTCTCGGTCGGGGCCTACAGACCGGGGCCTACAGGAAGGGCTCGATCGCCGGCAGCAGGTCCTGGAAGGTCCGGCCGCGGGCCGGTGCGCCGATCGCCAGCATCCCCCAGCCGCCGGCCGGTTCGCGGAACACCTTCGCCATGATCTGCCCGGTGTGCGGGCCGCCGCCGGCCAGCTCGTACCGGGCCAGCTCCACCCCGGTGGAGTCGTCCACCAGCCGGCAGTGCGCGTTCCGCACCTCGGCGAAGGTCTGCCCGGTGTACGAGCTGACCGTGAACACCACCTGGGTGATGTGCGCCGGTACATGCGCCAGGTCGACCAGGATGGACTCGTCGTCGCCCCCCGCGCCGGCCCCGCCGGCCAGATTGTCCCCGGTGTGCCGCACCGAGCCGTCGGTGCTCTCCAGGTGCTGGAAGAAGACCACGTCGGACGGGGTCCGCTCGGCGTACAGCAGGGCCGAGGCGTCCAGGTCGATCTGCCTGGTCCGGCTGCCGAACAGGCCGCGCTTGGGTGCGGCCTGCCACCCCAGCCCCATCCGGACGACCGTCAGCGACTCGCCCGCGCCCTTCTGCAGGCTGACCTGCTGCCCCTTGGCAAGGTTCACCGACACGGCGTTGTCCTCTCTGCCCGAGCCACGCGGCCGCTCGCCGCGCCGGCTCCACGGTGGAACACCCCGTTGCCGTCCCCCGGCTGAGGCCCCCTGATGCGCACCGCCCGCCCGGGGCGGCACCGCAGGCCAGCCTAGGGCCTGCGGTGCCGCCCCCCGGGCGCATCGGTCAACGTCTACCCCTTTGTGGCAGGGCTGAGACACCTCCGGGCTTGACCGGTGACGGATCCCGGCCGGCCCGGGGTGAGCGCCGCGGACGTGCCCGGGCAGCCCCTACGCGATACCCGCCTCGCGCATCTGCCGCAGCTCCTTCTTCAGCTCCTTGACCTCGTCCCGCAGCCGGGCCGCGACCTCGAACTGGAGGTCCGCGGCGGCGGTGTGCATCCGGTCGGTCATCGACTGGATCAGCTCGGCCAGCTCGGCGGCCGGCATGCTCTTGGCCGGCTTGCGGTCCGCGCCCAGCGCCGGCACCGGGGCCTTGCCCTTGCCGCCCGATCCCCGGTAACCGGTGGAGAGCAGCTCCTCGGTGTCCACGTCCTCGCGGGAGAGGGTGTCCAGGATGTCGCCGATCTTCTTCCGCAGCGGCTGCGGGTCGATCCCGTGCTCGGTGTTGTACGCCTGCTGCACGGCCCGGCGGCGGTTGGTCTCGTCGATGGCCTTCTCCATCGAGGGGGTGATCCGGTCCGCGTACATGTGGACCTGGCCGGAGACGTTACGGGCGGCGCGCCCGATGGTCTGGATCAGCGAGGTGCCGGAGCGCAGGAAGCCCTCCTTGTCCGCGTCCAGGATCGCCACCAGGGAGACCTCGGGCAGGTCCAGGCCCTCGCGGAGCAGGTTGATGCCGACCAGCACGTCGTACCGCCCGGCCCGCAGCTCGCGCAGCAGTTCCACCCGGCGCAGCGTGTCGACGTCGCTGTGCAGGTACCGGACCCGGATGTCCAGGCCGAGCATGTAGTCGGTGAGGTCCTCGGCCATCTTCTTGGTGAGGGTGGTGACCAGGACGCGCTCGTCCCGCTCGACCCGCTTGCGGACCTCGTGCACCAGGTCGTCGATCTGGCCCTCGGTCGGCTTGACGATCACCTCGGGGTCGATCAGGCCGGTCGGGCGGATGATCTGCTCGACCTGGCCGTCGCCGCGGGACAGCTCGTACGGGCCCGGGGTCGCCGAGAGGTAGACCGTCTGGTCGATCCGCTCCAGGAACTCCTCCCACTTCAGCGGGCGGTTGTCCATCGCGGAGGGCAGCCGGAAGCCGTGCTCGACCAGGGTGCGCTTGCGCGAGGCGTCGCCCTCGTACATCGCGCCGATCTGCGGGACGGTGACGTGCGACTCGTCGATGACCAGGAGGAAGTCCTCCGGGAAGTAGTCGAGCAGGGTGTTCGGCGGCGAGCCGGGCTCACGGCCGTCGAAGTGCATCGAGTAGTTCTCCACGCCGGAGCAGGTGCCGATCTGGCGGAGCATCTCGATGTCGTAGGTGGTGCGCATGCGCAGCCGCTGGGCCTCCAGCAGCTTGCCCTGCTTCTCCAGCCTGGCCAGCGTCCCGGCCAGTTCCCGCTCGATGCCGTTGACCGCCAGCTCCATCCGCTCCGGGCCGGCCACGTAGTGCGAGGCGGGGAAGACGTGGACGGAGTCGTCCTGGCTGATGATCTCGCCGGTGAGCGGGTGCAGGGTGTACAGCGCCTCGATCTCGTCGCCGAACATCTCGATCCGCACGGCGAGTTCCTCGTAGACCGGGAAGATCTCGATGGTGTCGCCGCGGACCCGGAAGGTGCCGCGGGTGAAGGCGAGGTCGTTGCGGGTGTACTGGATGTCGACGAAGCGGCGGAGCAGGACGTCGCGGTCGATCTCCTCGCCGACCTTCAGCCGGACCATCCGGTCGACGTACTCCTGCGGGGTGCCGAGGCCGTAGATGCAGGAGACGGAGGCGACCACGATCACGTCCCGGCGGGTGAGCAGCGAGTTGGTCGCGGAGTGGCGCAGCCGCTCGACCTCCTCGTTGATCGAGGAGTCCTTCTCGATGTAGGTGTCCGTCTGCGGGACGTACGCCTCGGGCTGGTAGTAGTCGTAGTACGAGACGAAGTACTCGACCGCGTTGTTCGGCAGCAGCTCGCGGAACTCGTTGGCCAGCTGGGCGGCCAGGGTCTTGTTCGGCGCCATCACCAGGGTGGGGCGCTGCAGCTTCTCGATCATCCAGGCTGTGGTGGCCGACTTGCCGGTGCCGGTGGCGCCGAGCAGGACGACGTCCTTCTCCCCGCCCCTGACCCGGCGCTCCAGCTCGGCGATCGCCGCGGGCTGGTCACCGCTGGGCTGGTAGGGACTGACGACCTCGAAGGGCGCCTCTGACCGCTCAATGCTCGTGATGGGTCGCACGGGTCCACCGTACGACCCACCAGTGACAAGCGGGGACTACTCCGTCCCGCCCCGGGCGCTGTCCCGGGCGAGGGCGACCAGGCGGGAGATCGCCCGCAGGTACTTCTTCCGGTAGCCGCCGCGCAGCATCTCCTCGGGGAACACCTGGTCGAAGGGGATGCCGGAGGCGGTGATGGGCAGCTCGCGGTCGTACATCCGGTCGGCGAGGACGACCAGGCGCAGCGCGGTGGACTGGTCGTCGACCTGCCGGACACCGCGCAGGCAGACCGCCCTCACGTCGTCCAGCAGCGCGCCGTAGCGGCTGGGGTGGACGGCGGAGAGGTGGCCGAGCAGGGCGCCGAAGTCGTCCAGGGAGGCACCCGGGGTGCGGGCGGCGACGGCGTCCACGGTCTCGTCCGGGTAGGGCGGCGGGGCGTCCGGCAGACCGCGGTGGCGGTAGTCCTGGCCGTCGATCCGCATCGGGCGGAAGTGCGCGGACAGGCCCTGGATCTCGCGCAGGAAGTCGGCGGCGGCGAAGCGGCCCTCGCCGAGCTTCTCGGGCAGGGTGTTGGAGGTGGCGCAGAGCTTGACGCCGTTCGCCACCAGGCGGCCGAGCAGGGTGGAGACCAGGACGGTGTCGCCCGGGTCGTCCAGCTCGAACTCGTCGATGCAGAGCAGCCGGTGGCCGGAGAGGGTCTGCACGGCCTGCTGGAAGCCGAGGGCGCCGACCAGGTTGGTCAGCTCGACGAAGGTGCCGAAGGCCTTGGGGCCGGGGGCGGCGTGCCAGAGCGAGGCGAGCAGGTGGGTCTTGCCGACGCCGTAGCCGCCGTCCAGGTAGACGCCGGCCGGGCCGGTGGGCGCGGGGGCGGTGCGGCGGAACCAGCCGCGTTTCGGGGCGGAACCGTTTCCGCTGTTGAGCGCGCCGGCGAACTGCTCCAGGACCTGGACGGCCTCGTACTGGCTGGGCTGGTTCGGGTCCGGGAGGTACGTCCCGAAGCTGACGTCGGAGAAGCGCGGCGGGGGGACCATCTCGGCGACCAGGCGCTCGGCGGGGACGACGGGGCGGCGGTCGGTGAGCGCGACGGGGGCGCCGGCCGCGCTCACGGTCGCTATGGACTCGGTCGCGGCGTCGGGGTGTGGGGCTGCGGGCACGTTAGTAGAGGGTACGCCTGGTCGTGGAGCGGTCAGGGCGGGACCTTCGGTGCCGGCCGGGGGTGGAACCCGGGTTGACATGCAACGAGACTGGTTGACATGCAACAGTTGATCAGCCCGCTGAGCGAGCCGTTCGCCGACCCGGCCTCGCTGGAGTCGCTCGCCGCCGTGTACGCGTACCCCGACCAGGTGAACCGGGGCCGCCCGTGGCTGCGCGCCAACATGGTGGCCGGTCTCGACGGCGGGGCCCGGCTGGACGGGCTCTCCGAGGGGCTCTCCGGGGACGCCGACAAGCGGATCTTCGGGGTGCTGCGGGCCCTGTCGGACGTGGTGCTGGTGGGCGCCGAGACGGTCCGCGCCGAGGGGTACCGGCCGGCCCGGGCCCGCGCCGACTTCGCCGCGGCGCGCCGGGCGGCCGGGCAGGCCCCGGCGCCGGCGATCGCGATCGTCAGCCGCTCGCTGGCGCTGGACCTGACGGCACCGCTGTTCACCGAGCCGCTGGTGCGGACGGTGGTGATCACCACCGAGGACGCGCCGGCGGCGGACCTGCGCGCGGTCGCCGGGGTGGCGGACGTGGTGGTGGCCGGGAAGGGCTCGGTGGACCTGCGGGCGGCGGTGGCGGCGCTGGCCGACCGGGGCTGGACCCGGCTGCTGAGCGAGGGCGGCCCCCGGCTGCTGGGACAGCTGGCCGCCGCCGGCCTGCTGGACGAGCTGTGCCTGTCGCTGGCGCCGCTGATCACGGCCGGCGACGCGCCGCGCATCATCCACCATGCGCGGATGCCTGACGTGCAGCGGATGAGGCTGGTCTCACTGATCGAGCAGAAAGGATTCCTCTTCACTCGCTACCTGCGTCCGCCGACCCCGTGACCTCCGGATGGTGATCCTGCTCCCATCGGCGTTTCCGCCCGCGTGGCCCGTGTGCCGGGTGAGCAGCGTGCGGAAAGCTTCCGCCGGGCAGTATGGGATGCGACGCCGGAGCCCGGGGGCCGGCCATGGGAAGGGACTCACGTGTTCAAGACGGTACTGATGATCGAAAAGGCGCTCTCGGACGCCGATGTGGAGCTGGTCACCACGCTCCACAGCGAGGAGAAGGTGTCCTTCGTGGTGCTGATGCAGCCCCGCGGCAAGCAGGACGAGCTGCTGCGGGCGCTGGACGACGTCGCCCTCGGCCACCTCGACAGGCTGGCGCACGAGCACGACGAGTCCGAGAGCGGGCCGACGGTGGCCGGCGAGTCGCTCGAACACAGCCTGCGCCACCTGCGCCGGGCCGGTGCCGAGGCGGTCGGCGAGCTGGTCGAGGAGAAGCCGCTGGAGCGGCTGCGGGCGGTGGTCGAGGAGCACCGGGCCGACGAGGTCGTGGTGCTCACCTCGCCGCACTTCGTGGAGGAGTTCTTCCACCGTGACTGGGCCTCCCAGGCCCGGCACAAGGTGGGTGTCCCGGTCCTGCGGCTGTTCGCCAGCGACTCCTGACCGTCGCTCCCCGCCCGCCCCCGGGCGGGGTGGCTCCCGGCCGGAGGCGGGCGAGGAGCCCGTCGCCGGTGGTGCAGAATCGTCCTTGCGGCCCGTCCGCGAGGACGATTCGCACATCGTCCGCACCTCCACCGTCCCGCCCCCGCCCGTACGGAGTCCCGCCTTGAACGACGCCGCGCACGATCTGCACGCCCCGCACTTCATCGGTATCGGCGGCGCCGGGATGTCCGGCCTGGCGAAGATCCTCGCGGTCCGCGGCGCCAGCGTCTCCGGCAGCGACTCCAAGGAGTCGGAGACCGTCCACGCGCTGCGCGCCCTCGGTGCCACCGTGCGGATCGGCCACGCCGCCGAGCACGTGCCGGCCGGCACCAGCAGTGTCGTCGTCTCCAGCGCCATCCGCGCCGACAACCCGGAGCTGGCCGTGGCCCGCGAGCGCGGCATCCCGGTGGTGCACCGCTCCGACGCCCTCGCCGCGCTGATGGGCGGCCGCCGGGCGCTGGCCGTGGCCGGCACCCACGGCAAGACCACCACCACCAGCATGCTCGCCGTCGCCCTCGGCGAGCTCGGTCTGGACCCGTCCTACGCGATCGGCGGCGACCTCGACGCGCCGGGCTCCAACGCCCACCACGGCGGCGGCGAGATCTTCGTCGCCGAGGCCGACGAGAGCGACCGCAGCTTCCACAAGTACGCGCCCGAGGTGGCGATCGTGCTCAACGTGGAGCTGGACCACCACGCCAACTACGCCTCGATCGAAGAGATCTACGAGTCCTTCGAGACCTTCGTCGGCCGGATCACCCCCGGCGGGACGCTGGTGGTCTCCGCCGACCACGACGGCGCCCGCGAGCTGACCTCCCGGGTGGCCGGCCGCGAGGGCCTGAACGTGGTCACCGTCGGTGCCGCCGAGGACGCCGACGTGCGGGTCCTGTCGGTGGTCGCCCGGGGCATGACCAGCGAGGTCACCGTGCTGCTGGACGGCGCGGAGCTGGCCTTCACCGTCTCGGTGCCCGGCCGGCACTACGCCCACAACGCGGTCTCCGCGCTGGCCGCCGGGGTCGCGCTCGGCGTCCCGGCCACCGACCTCGCCAAGGCGCTCGGCGCCTACACCGGGGTGCGCCGCCGGCTCCAGCTCAAGGGCGAGGCGGGCGGGGTCCAGGTGATCGACTCCTACGCCCACCACCCGACCGAGATGACCGCCGACCTGGAGGCGATCCGCGAGGGCCTGGACGGGGCCGGCCGGGTCCTGGTGGTGTTCCAGCCGCACCTGTTCAGCCGCACCCAGCAGCTCTCCGAGGAGATGGGCCAGGCGCTCGCCCTCGCCGACGCCTCGGTGGTGCTCGACATCTACCCGGCCCGCGAGGACCCGGTCCCCGGCGTCACCAGTGAGCTGATCATCGACGCGGCCCGCCGCGCCGGTGCCGAGGTCACCGCCGAGCACTCCTTCGACGCCGCCCCCGCGCTGCTGGCCGGCCTGGCCCGCCCGGGCGACCTGCTGCTCACCATGGGCGCGGGCGATGTCACCAACCTGGGGCCGGCCATCCTGGAACAATTGGAGAAGGGCCTTGAGCACCTCGCGAGCGTTGCCACCAACGTCTGAGTCCGCCCCGACCGGGAGTCCGCCGACATGAGCTACGAGATCGAGAAAACCGACGCCGACTGGCGCGCCCAGCTCAGCCCCGAGGAGTACCACGTGCTCCGCGAGGCCGGCACCGAGCGCCCGTTCACCGGTGAGTACACCGACACCAAGACGGTGGGCGTCTACAGCTGCCGCGCCTGCGGCGCCGAGCTGTTCAGTTCCGAGACCAAGTTCGACAGCCACTGCGGCTGGCCGTCCTACTACGCTCCGCTCGCCGAGGACCGGGTCCAGTACATCCAGGACACCTCGCTGGGCATGCGCCGGGTGGAGGTCCGCTGCGCCCGCTGCGGCGGCCACCTGGGCCATGTCTTCGAGGGCGAGGGCTACGGCACGCCGACCGACCAGCGCTACTGCATCAACAGCATCTCCCTGACGCTGAAGCCCGCCGAGGGCTGAGCAGTACAGAGCCCCGGGCTGACACCGCCAGGTGCGTGCTCCCGGAGCCACCCGGACCGGCGGTCGCACGGTGCCGCCGATCCGGGGCTCGGGGTCAGAACGGGGGCGGTGCCGGGGGGTGGATTCCCGTACGGCTACAGCACGCGGCCACCAGCCGGACGTAGGGCCCCCGGTCGCCGGGCACCCACCCGGCCCACTCGATGTCGACGCCGGCTGCCAGGGACACCAGCGCGCGGTGCGTGCGCACGGCCGAAGGTATCGGCGGTACCGGGTGCGGCCGTCCGGCCCGCACCCAGGCAGCCACCAGCCACTCGACGGCCCGTTCTGCGGTCCGCACGGTGGTGTCCAACCGCCATGCCGCCGCCCTGACCAGTCGGTACCCTCCGGCGACGGGCTCCTCCGCATGGCTGTGGAACAGGTGGTAGTGGCGGGGCGCCGTGGTCGGGGCCGGCTCGCCCGGTATCCGGAACGCCACGGGGAACCGCTCCCCGCCGGGCAGGCTCCACTCCAGTTCAGCGAACGGCATGTGCGGCCCCTTCGGCCCGCGCCGTGCGGGCGCACTCGGCGATCCATTCGGTCGGCCGTCCGGTGTCCGGGGCGACCGCCCGGAGACGGATTTCCGTGCGCCGGAGAACCTGGGACACGGGGTCGTAGATCCGTCTGATCCTGATCACCAGACCCGTGCGTCCGAAGACGGTCAGGATGGTGTGGAGCACCGGGCGCAGGTCCGTGACACAGCCCCCGGCGGCCCGGTGGAGGCAGTGACATCCCCCGGCGCCCGGAAGCAGATCGTCGTCGTCGGACGAGCCGAGGATCATGTCCGCGGTGGCCGCGATGATCTGCGACTGAACCGGACTCGTGTCGGGCCCGTTTGCCATGGCGCCTTTCCTCGTAGAAGCCCCCGCCCCGGTCGTCCGTGGATCCGAAGTCACGCCACCGGGGCGGGGGTTGTGCTCCGCCCGGCCCTGCACAGGTGGCCGGCGGCTGGTGCCCGCCCCGGGGAAGTCGGCCATGACAGCACCGGGGCGGGGGTCTTGGGTTCCCGCCCCGGTCGGCGCGAAACGACCGGGGCGGGGCTCACGGGGCGTGATCAAGCCCCGGAGCTGCCCGGCGCGCCACCGCGTGCCGGGATCGGTGCCCCGCCCCGGGCGGAACGGAAGAACGCCCGGGACGGGAGAAACGGGGGCCGCCCTATCAGAGCGGCTCCACCTCGGGAACGATCACCATCGGCACGTCGGCCAGCAGGCGGAAGGACCGGTGGTCGGGGTGCGCCCACCCGTGCTTGCGAGTCCACTCGGTGGACTCGGCAAAGGAGTTGACCTCACCGGAGTCTTTCCCGCACGGGGCGCCGTCCTCGTCCTCGGACTTGCACACCATGAGGTAGGCCGGCGGGTCGATGTCGGGTCCGGTGTCCTCGCGCAGTAGCCAGTCGCCGAAGCGAGTCACCTTGGCGGATCTGGTCACTATCCCGCCCTCGGCTGGTTACAGGTGGCCGCGTAGGGGATCGGGCCGCCCCGTGCGCGGTCCGCCGGGGTCGTGAACCGCACGGTGACGGGATCGGCCGTCCACTCGTCCCCGCCGGCCAGCGGGGCGAGTCGCCACCGGTCGCCGTCCTCGCCGCAGAACTCACCGACCAGCCCGGCCGAGATGTCCACCACCAGGTCACCGACACGCGGCGCCCAGAGGTGCGTCACCATTCCCTCGGGGCTGTCGGGACTGTCGGGGCCGTCTGGCGCCTCGGCGGCGAGGGCCGCCGCGCCCACCCGGATGACCTCCGCGAGGCGCGTGATGACGTCCGGGGCAGCCCGCCCCATGTCCACCAGCACTTCACCGGTGATGCCCGACGGGGCGTCAAGGCCCAGTGATGGAAGCCGACATCCGGCTTCTTCCGTGGCCTCGCGCATCTCCGCACACGCCTTGCGGGCCGCTCTTCGCTGCTTCCCAACCATGCGGGAGAGCAGGGAGTCGCCCGATCCGGTTGCGCCCATGACCGCTCCTTTCCGTAGTCGCTCCGTTACCAGGATCGGCATTCGGCGCTACGATCGGAAGCTGTTGGACTCGACACTTGGTCCGTGTAGGACTCGGAACCGAAAGCCTGATCGACATGCGCCGTACGACACTTGACCCAACGGCATCTCCTCTCGCGGCTTTCGGCGTCCAACTTCGCAGGTCAAGGGAGGCGCACGGGCTCACACAGGCTGAGCTCGGCGAGCGGATTCGATTCTCCAACTCCTTCGTTTCGTGCATCGAACGGGCGATGCGCACTCCTACATTCGACTTTGCGGTCCGTGCAGATGAGAAGCTGGCGACTGGGGGAACGCTTGAACTGATGTGGTGGAATCTCAAGCACAGCTCACTACTTGAGGGGTTCCCCGAGTACGCGGCGTACGAGGCCAAAGCGGCCGAGCTACGCATGTTCGAGCTTGATGTCATTCCGGGCCTGTTCCAGACCAAGGCCTACGCCGAGGCCCTGGCCGCTGCTGATGTGAAGCGCGGGACGATCACGGACACCCAGGCCGAGGAACGGGTGTCCTATCTGCTGACACGGCAACAGCGACTCAGCAAGCCGACGGCACCGCTGGTGTACGCCGTACTTGACGAGAGCTGCCTACGTCGTTTCGTGGGGGGTACGCAGGTCATGAGCGAACAGCTCGACCACCTGGCGCAGCTCACCGCCGCCGGAAGGATGCTTGTCCAGGTTGCGCCGTTCTCCATGGGTGAGCGGCGGCCCTTTGCGCTGCCGGTCGTCCTGCTGACCATGCAAGACCGGGCCATGGTCGGGTACACGGAATCCCAGGAACGCGGCTTTCTGACGCGGGAAACAGACACCGTGAGGAATTGGGCGAGGGACTACGATCGGCTACAGGTGGGAGCCCGGTCCGACGTGGCGTCCCTCGACATGATCCGCGCTGCTTGGAAGGACCTGACATGACCGATCCCGTAAAGCTGCCAAACGCCCAGTGGTTCAAGTCCTCGCACAGTCAGAACGGCGGCAACTGCGTCGAGGTGGCCCCCCACTTCTCCGGCGTCGTCCCCGTCCGTGACTCCAAGGACCCCGAAGGCCCCGCGCTCGTCTTCCCCGCCGACGCGTTCGCCGCGTTCGTCGCGGGCGTCAAGTCGGGCGACTTTGGCACCATCTGATGCTGCGCCTTGAGCGCGCCCCACCCGAGACCCCACCGCCTCTCCCCGATGTGGTGGGGTCTCTCCCTGTCTCCAGCACCCTTCGGTCCCGGCACCCCGAGCGAGTCGCGTACCTCGCCAACCGCCGGCAACTGCTGAAGAGGAAGTCGCCACCGGCCATCCACACGGTCGTCGGATACGCCGAATCCCAGGCAGGGGCCATCTTGAGCGGTCGCAGCGTGGAAGAGAGACTACGACCAACTACAGGTGGAGTCACTGTCGAAGGTGGCCTCACTCACCATGATCCGCGCGGTGAGAAAGGGACTTGAATGACACACATCGATCTGACCGACGCTCGGTGGGTGAAGTCGCGGCACAGCAACAACGGCGGCAACTGTGTCGAGGTGGCCCCCCACTTCTCCGGCGTCGTCCCCGTCCGTGACTCCAAGGACCCCGAAGGCCCCGCGCTCGTCTTCCCCGCCGACGCGTTCGCCGCGTTCGTCGCGGGCGTCAAGTCGGGCGACTTCGGCACCATCTGATGCTGCGCCCTGAGCGCGCCCCACCCGGGACCCCACCGCCTCTCCCCGATGTGGTGGGGTCTCTCCCTGTCTCCAGCACCCTTCAGTCCCGGCACCCCGAGCGAGTCGCGTACCTCGCCAACCGCCGGCAACTGCTGAAGAGGAAGCCGCTGCACCATCCCGGACAAGGCCGACCACGCCCGCAACCGCAAGAAGCTCGGCTCACGCGGCGGTCGTCCGCTGAAGTTCGACTGAACCGCTGCGGGTTTGACCGAGACTCGTTCTCTTGGAAGGATCGAGTCCGTTATGAGGAAGCCATACCCCAGTGAGGTCCGGGAGCGGGCG
>NZ_JBIUYD010000038.1:0-65526 GCF_044744345.1 Kitasatospora sp. NPDC087315
AACGCGCCCAACACCGCAACTGGCCACCACCCCAACCAGCCACCGTCACGATCACCAAGCGAGACACGAATTAAGTCACCGGCATTGGGCCTAGGGCTTGTCTGGCAGTTCCCGCCGCGCGGGCCACCGGCGGCGCGCGGCAGCCCTCGGGGTTCGAGTGCGCTCGAACCCCGAGGCTTCTCACCTGCGATGCAACTTCCTCCGTACGCCCGGGAGATGATCCTTCGTCAGCGCGCAGGAGGACGCCGGGCTCCCCCTGTGAGGCGATGCCGGGCCCGGTCCGGCCGCCTAGCGTGATCGTCATGACCAGAATCCGCCGTACCGCCCTGGCCGTCGTCGTCGCGCTCGCCCTCCCCCTGCCGCTGATCGGCGCGAGCGCCGCCTTCGCCGCCCCCGCGCCCGCCGCCCCGGTCACGTCCGCCACCGTGTCCGCTGCCTCGGAGGTGTCCGACCCCTCCGCCGCGCAGGCCCGGCTGCCCCGCCCGACAGGCCCGCACGCCGTCGGCCGCGGCACCCTGCACCTCGTCGACGAGCAGCGCCAGGACCCGTGGGTGCCCGCGGCCGGGGCCCGGGAGCTGATGGTGTCGATGTACTACCCGGCCCGGCCCGGCACCGGCGGGCCACCCGCCCCCTATCTGACCACCGAGGAGGCGCGGCTCCTGCTCCAGGAGAAGGTCCCCGGCTCGGGCTTCCCGCCCGAGCGGCTCGCCGCCGTCCGCACCTGGGCGCACCCCGACGCCCGCCCGGCGCCGGGCAGGTTCCCGCTGGTGGTGCTCTCCCCCGGCTTCACCCTGCCCCGGGCCACGCTCACCGGCCTCGCCGAGGACCTGGCCAGCCGCGGGTACGTCGTGGCGCTGGTCGACCACACCTACGAGGCCGCCGGCATCAGCTTCCCGGACGGGCGGACGCTCACCTGCGCGATCTGCGAACAGCCGCCGGCCGGCGGAGAGACCGCCATCACCGGGAGCCGGGCCAAGGACGTCTCCTTCGTGCTCGACCGGCTCACCGGCCGCCACCCGGGCTGGCAGTACGCGCGGATGATCGACACCACCCGGATCGGCATGGCCGGCCACTCGGCCGGCGGGGCCGCCACGCTCACCACCATGGCGGCCGACAACCGGGTGCGGGCCGGGGTGAACATGGACGGCACCTTCTGGGACGAGGTCCCCGCCCAGGGCCTGAACGGCCGCCCCTTCCTGATGCTCGGCGAGGAGACCAGCGGCCAGGACCAGTCCTGGCAGCACACCTGGACGAGCCTGGACGGCTGGCGGCGCTGGCTCTCCGTCAACGGCACCAACCACGGCAGCTTCACCGACCTGCCGATCCTCGCCGCGCTGGTGGGCGTGGGCGACCCGGACGAGATCTCCCCGGAGCGTGCGGAGCAGCTCACCCGGACCTGTGTCGCGGCCTTCTTCGACCAGTCCCTGAAGGGCATCGCCCAGCCGCTCCTCGACGGCCCGTCCCCGGCCAACCCGGAGGTCGTCGTCCGGCTGCCCTGACCGCCCCGTGGGGGCGGGGCCCCGCCCGCGAGCCGCCGCCGCGCGGCGGGGCCCGCACACAACATCATGTCCGTCCGTGAACAGTTGATTTCATCGGTTGCCCCGCCCCTCCCCCGCTTGCAGGATTGGCGAGTCCTCACAGCCCTGCTGACAGGAGGCGCTCAACCGTCATGCCCGGCAAGCAGATTCACCTCGCCGCGTTCTTTCCCGGGATCGGCACCACCACCGTCTGGTCCGATCCACGCTCGCGGAGCCAGATCGAGTTCGACTCCTTCCTGCACCTGGCACGCACCGCCGAGCGGGGGAAGTTCGACTTCTTCTTCCTCGCCGAGGGGCTGCGGCTGCGCGAGCACAAGGGCGCGATCTACGACCTCGACGTGGCCGGCCGGCCGGAGTCGCTGACCGTGCTGAGCGCGCTGGCGGCCGTCACCACCCGGCTCGGGCTCGCCGCGACCGTCAACTCCACCTTCAACGAGCCGTACGAGGTGGCGCGGCGGCTGGCCAGCCTGGACCACCTCAGCGACGGGCGGGCCGCGTGGAACGTGGTGACCAGCTTCGACACCTTCACCGGCGAGAACTTCCGCCGGGGCGGCTTCCTCGCGGAGTCGGACCGGTACACCCGGGCCGCGGAGTTCCTGCACACCGCACGCGAGTTGTGGGACAGCTGGGCGGCGGACGACCTCCGGGCGGACGCCGCGGCCGGCCGGTTCGTCGCTCCGGGCGCCGGCGAATTCTCCCACCGGGGAAAGCACTTCGACATCGCCGGGCGGTTCAACACGCCGCGCCCGCCACAGGGCCACCCGGTGATCATCCAGGCCGGCGACTCCCCGGAGGGCCGGGAGTTCGCCGCCGCCGACGCCGACGTCATCTTCAGCCGGTACAGCAGGCCCGAGGAGTCCCGCGCCTTCTACCGGGACGTCAAGGGCCGGCTCGCCACTCACGGCCGCGCACCGGAGGACCTGACGATCCTGCCCGCCGTGACGTACGTGCTCGGCGACACCACGGAGGAGGCGCACGAGCGCGCCGCCGAACTGCGCCGGGCCCAGATCGGCCCGCAGACGGCGCTGGCCTATCTGGAGGCGGTCTGGGGCCGCGATCTCTCCTCCTACGACCCGGACGGGCCGCTGCCCGCCGTCGAGCCCGACCCGGAGAGCCTCCTCCTCAAGGGCCACGCGCTGTTCCGCACCGACCGCGTCGCGACCGCCAGGCAGTGGCGGGAGCTGGCCGAGTCCCGCGGGCTGAGCATCCGGGAGCTGGTCACCGAGGTCACCGGGCGTCAGACGTTCATCGGCACGGCCCGCGAAGTCGCCGACGCGATGGACGAGTTCGTACAGAACGACGGCTCCGACGGCTTCGTCTTCACCCCGCACCTCACCCCGGGCGGGCTGGACGAACTCGTCGACCGGGTCGTCCCGCTGCTCCAGGAGAAGGGCGTGTACCGCACCGACTACACCGGCACCACGCTCCGCGACCACCTCGGGCTGAAGCCGCCGCGCACCGCCGACACCCGGGAGACGACCTCGTGACCCCGCCCCCGCACCTCGCCGTGGCCCTGGACGGCGCCGGCTGGCACCCGGCCGCGTGGCGCGCACCGGACGCCGACCCGGGCGGGCTGTTCACCGCCCGGTACTGGGCCGGTCTGGCCGCCGAGGCCGAGCACGGCCTGCTCGACTTCGTCACCTTCGAGGACACCCTCGCCCTGCAGTCCGGCAGCCCGATCGGCCCGGACGACCGGACCGACCAGGTCCGGGGCCGGCTGGACGCCGTGCTCGTGGCGGCCCGGGTCGCCCCGCTCACCTCGCGGATCGGGCTGGTCCCGACCACCAACGTCACCCACACCGAGCCGTTCCACCTCTCCGCCGGCATCGCCACCCTCGACTTCGCCAGCCGGGGCCGGGCCGGGTGGCGGCCGCAGCTCTCCTCCCGCGCGGACGACGCCGCGCACTTCGGCCGCCGGACCCTGCCGCAGCTCACCGCCGACGACGTCCGTGACCCGGAGCTGATCGCGGCACGCCTGCGCCCGCTGTTCGACGAGGCGGCGGACGTGGTCGAGGTGGTACGGCGGCTCTGGGACAGCTGGGAGGACGACGCGGAGATCCGGTCCGCCGCCACCGGCCGGTTCCTCGACCGCGACAGGCTGCACTACATCGACTTCACCGGCGAGCACTTCGACGTCCGCGGCCCGTCCGTCACCCCGCGCCCGCCGCAGGGCCAGCCCGTGGTCGCCGTCCTCGCGCACGCGGGGGTGCCGTACCGGCTGGCGGCGACCGGCGCCGACGTCGTCTTCGTCACGCCGCACTCGCGGGCGGGCACGGCGGCGGTCCTCGGCGAGGTCGAGGCGGCGAAGGCCGCCGTCCGGCGGCCCGCCGACCTGCCCCTCAAGGTCTTCGCCGACCTCGTCGTGTTCCTGGACGAGCGGCCGGGCGCCGCCGCCCTGCGCAAGGAGCGGCTGGACGACCTGGACGGCGCGCCGTTCACCTCCGACGCCGAGGTCTTCACCGGCACCCCGTCCGAACTCGCCGACCTGCTCCTCGACCGGCACGAGGCCGGGCTGGACGGCTTCCGGCTCCGCCCGGGCGCACTCCCCCACGACCTCACCGGCGTCACCCGCGCCCTCGTCCCCGAACTCCGCCGCCGCCGGGCCTTCCGCACCGCCTACGGGACCGACACCCTCCGCGCCCACCTCGGCCTCCCCCGCCCCACCAGCCGCTACGCGAAGCGGGGGTAGGGGGTTCCGGGAGGACGGGCGCCGACCGCACCCCGGCCCTGACGGCGGGCGGCGGGGGCGGCCGGGGCGTACGCCGACGGCCCGGTCAGCGCTTGACGGCCACTCCGCCGTACATCGCGATGTCCTGGTCCCGCACCGGCGCGGCGTCCTGGTCGGGCCGCCAGTGGTGGACCAGCGTCACCCCGGGGTCGAGCAGGTCGTACCCGTCGAAGAAGGCGAGGGCCTCCTTCTTGTCACGGATCTGCAGGGGGATGCCGCGCGCGTTGTACTCACGGCCGACGCCGCCGACGCCCACCGGGTCGGTGTCACCGGTGAAGACGGTCAGCGCCAGGACGCTGCCGGGGGCCAGTTGGTCCATGAACCGCCGCACGATGCCCTGCGGGTCGTCCTCGTCGAGCACGAAGTGCACGATCGCGATCAGGGAGAGCGCCACCGGCTGCGTCAGGTCCAGCACCTCGCGCAGCCGAGGCGAGCCGATGATCGAGTCGACGTCGCGGAGGTCGGCGTCGATGTAACAGGTCCTGCCCTGGGGGTTGCTCGACATCAGGGCCCGCGCGTGGGTCAGCACGATCGGGTCGTTGTCGACGTAGGCGACCCGCGACTCGGGGGCGATGCCCTGGGCGATCTCGTGCACGTTGGGCGAGGTGGGGATGCCGGTGCCGATGTCCAGGAACTGGCGGATCCCGTGCTGCTCGGTGAGGTGGCGGACCACGCGCTGCATGAAGGTGCGGGTGGTCCGCATCGAGACCGGGAGGGCCGGCCACGCCTGCACGGAGGCGTGGGCGGCCACCCGGTCCGCCTCGAAGTTGGTCTTGCCGCCGATGAGGTAGTCGTAGACCCGGGCCGAGTGCGGAACATCCATCCGCAGATCGACGGCCGGCCAGTGGTCGTCCTTCGGCGGCTGTGCTGTCGAGCCCGTGTCCGGCATCTTCACGCTCCTGTGTTCCCGGTTGATCCCACAACCAACTGCCGCATCGGCAAGCCGTGCTGGGCATGCTAACGGTCCTTCGGAAACGGTGGTGGAACCACCCCCCGACCCAGGACCGAACCAAGGCCGAACCGGGGCGGAACCAGGGCCGGACCGGAGCCGGGCCCGGGCTACCGCCCCTTGGCCTCGAACCGCACGAAGTCCCGCCCGGCGGGCCCCGCCTGGGCGAACAGCGACTGCCCGACCACCGTCTCCGGCGCCCCGACCAGCGCGCAGAGCCGACGCAGAACGTCCTCGGTGCTGGGCCGGGTGCCGTCCGGGCCCGGGTCGTTGCGGACCTCGGCGAGCACACCGGGCTCGGCCAGACCGGCCTTGCGGGCGATCTTGTCGCACTCCTTGGTCCAGGCGTCCCGGTGGGCGGCGAGCTCCGCCGGGTCGGTGGGCGGGGTCCAGTCGGCGGCCCAGCCGATCTGCTCGAAGCCCCCGCCGGGAAAGCACACCGTGGCGCAGGCGCCCCAGTCGGTCCCTTCCAGCAACCAGACCGCGGTCTTCGTGTCGACCGCGAGCGCCCAGGGGGCGTCGCGCAGACGACCGCGCGAGATCCGGCCGAACCGGGGCTTCGGCGGGTCGAACAGGACGGCGGTACCCGGGGTACCGGCGTAGAGGTAGCCGCCGGACTTGGAGCGCTTCAGCGCGGTCAGGACCTGGTCGGCGGGAGCGGAGGTGATGGCTGCGTACGTGGGCATGGAGGTTCTCTCGACAAGGGATGCGCGGGCCGCGCGGTAAAGGCCGGCCGGTCGGTCAGTCAGTCAGTCGGCGGGACGGAACGCGGACGCGGCGTAGATCAGGTGCGCGGGGACCCGGGCGTCGATGGCCCGGACGGCCGGGCCGAGGTTCGCGAACAGCTCCGGCACCACGGGGACGAAGCAGGTGCTGCGCCCGAAGACCACCCGGCCCGGGCCCCGCATCTCCACCCCCACGACCTCGTCGAACGGCACATGGTGGACCTCACCGTCCGGCTGACGCACCCAGACCCCGGCGTCGTCGACCACCAGCCGGGCCTTGCGCGCCCCGGAGTACCGCAGCCGGTCGGCCAGCGGCGGCCTGAACACCTGGCCGCCGGCGGGGAGTTCGACACCCTGCCCGCAGAGGTACCGCGGCAGCCCGATGCCGTCCGGCTGCACCAGGTCCACCTCGGTGTCGCACGGGACCACCAGCAGCGCCGTACGCAGCGCGTCCGCCAGCGCCTGCCGCACCTGTCCCGGGGTCACCCCGGCCAGGGTGTCGAGCCTGGTCGCGGCGTCCTGGTAGTCGTCGCCGAGCAGGAGGTCGGCGGCGGCCTCACCGAGTTCGTACGCGGTGGAGCGGGGGTCGTTCCAGGCCTCGCGCGCGCCTTCCAGTTCCTCCGCGAGCTCGTCCTCGGTCACGCCGTCACGGGCGAGGCGCAGCGCCTCCCGCCAGAGCAGTTCGGTGACCCGCTGCTCCTGGCCCTCGCGGGCGTCGAGGCAGATGGTGCGCTCGCCGTGGCCGGGGCCGGCGAAGACGGCGGAGCTGTCGACGTCGTAGGAGAGGCCGTGCTGGTGACGGACGGTCTCCCGCAGGCGGTGGGCGAGGACCTTGACGGCCAGCAGCAGCGCGGGGTCGTTGAGGTCCCCGTGCAGGGCGAGTCCGGGGCCGGGGACGTCCTCCTGACGCCACGAGGGGCCGGTGTGCAGCGCGGTCTGGGCGGGGCCGCGGTCGGGGCGCTCCCCGGCGGGCAGCGGCAGCCTGAGCCCGGCCGGCGGGGGGCCGGTGAGTACGAGGGCCGCGTTTCCGGCGTGGAAGTAGCGGGTGACGGTCTCCCGGACGGCGTCGAGGGGGATCCGGTCGGCACCGGGGCCGCGGTAGGCGGCCAGGCCCAGGCCCTGCACGCCGTAGCGGTGGGAGAGCAGTTCGCCGGTCTGCGGGTCGGCGACCCGGCCGTCCTCGGCCGCCAGGACGCCGGACTCCTGCTCGATCCGTTCCACCGGCAGGGCGGTGAGCGCCTCGCAGACCCGGGCCAGGAACTCGACCACCTGTTCCGGCCGTCCGGAGCAGGTGAACTGGGTGAGCGCCAGGTCGACCGAGGCGTTGTGGTCGTGGTGCAGTCTGGGCAGGGTGCTCATCGCGAGGTGCTCGACCAGGTGGGTCACACCGAGGGTGCGCATGGTCTCGTCCCGCGCGCCGCAGCCGAACATCAGGATGGCCTCGAGCGGCCCGGGGGCTTCCGTCCAGAAGACGGGAATGGTGTCAATGACCTCGCGATTCACCGGTCGATCATATGCGCGATTCAGGCCATTCCCGCCAAGGTTTTCCGCCACGGGCCGGCCCGCTTCCTCCTTCGCCCGCGGAGGCCGCTCCCGGAGGAGAGGTCCACGTCTGACGGGTGTCGGCCGCGCTCCCCTGTTCCGTGCTGCGCACCGCCTGGGCGAGGAAGGCCTCGGTGGCGGGGTGTGTCGGGGTGCGGGGCCGGACCAGGTAGACCGTCACGGGATCCGCGTCGGTGAGCGGGAGATAGCGGATGCCGGGGTGCGGATGGCTGTGCCCGGTGCCCTCCGCGGTGACTCCGACGGCCTCGCCCGTGGCAATGGCGGTGAGCCATTCGGCGACGCCCGGGACCGCGAAGGTGTACGGGCGCCGGGCGGTGGGCCACAGATCCGCGCCGGTGGTCGCGGCCGTGGCGCACAGCACCACCGGCTGGTCCGCGAGGTCGGCCAGCCGCACGCCGTCGCGGCCGGCGAGCGGGTGTCCGTCGTGCACCGCGGCCAGGCGGGCCTCGCGCACCAGCGCCAGAACGGCCAGCCCGGTGTCGGCCGCCGGTTTCGTCCGGAGGAAGGCCGCGTCGGCCTCTCCCCGGCGCAGGGCGGCCTCGGGATCGTCGTGGCTCAGGACCTGGACGGGGGTGTCGGGGTGCTGCTCGCGCCAGGCGCGCAGCAGGGGGACGGTGTGGCGGCCGAGCGCCGCCCAGGCGAACGCGACCCGCAGCGGGCGCGGCCGCGTGGTGGCCTCGGCCAGCGCGTCGTCCAGCTGGTTGAGGATGCGGTGGGCGTGTTCCCACAGGCGCGTTCCGGCCTCGGTGAGGGCCAGCCGGCGGGTGGTGCGTTCGACCAGGCGGGTGCCGAGGCGCCGCTCCAGCTGGTCCAGGGTGCGGGACAGCGCGGGCTGGCTGATCCCCAGGGCGATCGCGGCGTCGGTGATGGTCCCCTCGTCACCGATCGCGGCGAGGGCCCGCAGATGGCGCAGCTCCACGTTCGCCACCGCCGCGCCCTTCACCTCCGGCAAGCCGTTCATAACCGCCAAGCATAAGTACCGCGCGGCGGGTATTTCCCTCCCGGGACCGGCGGGACCTAGCGTCACGGGCATGAAGATTCTGCTCATCGGCGCCACCGGAAAGCTCGGCACGGCCGTCCGCGAGACCCTGTCCGGCCGCGGCCACGAGGTCGTCACCGTCGGCCGCACCGGCGGCGATCTGCGCCACGACATCACCGACCCCACGCAGGTCACGGCCCTGTACCAGGCGGTCGGCCGGGTGGACGCGGTGGTCAGCGCCGCCGGCGAGGTCCCCTACAAGCCCGTCACCGAGATGACGCCCGCCGACTACCAGGCCGCGTTCCGGGGCAAGGCGCTCAGCCAGATCGAGCTGGTCCGCCAGGGCACCTCCCGGATCGCCGAACGGGGCTCCTTCACCCTGATCACCGGGGTGCTGTCCCGCGAGCCCGTCCCCACGGCGAGCGCCGCATCGATGGCCAACGGCGCGGTGGAGGCGTTCGTCCGGGCGGCCGCCATCGAGATCGCCCCGCAGCGCGTCAACGCCGTCAGCCCGACGGTCTTCACCGAGAGCCTCGCGGACTACGAGTCCTTCTTCCCCGGCATGCCGTCGGTCGATCTCGCCCTGGTCGCCCAGGCGTACGTCCGCTCCGTCGAGGGCGCCCAGACCGGCCAGGTCTACACCCTGCCGTAGCGGGCGTACCCCGGAGACGGCCCCCGGGGTGCGGGCGCGGCGGTGGGGACGTCGCCGTCCGCCCGCCTCCCGGGATCAGCCGGTGAAGGGGGCGATGACGGCCAGGATCTCGGCGAGCCGTTCCCGCAGGGCCTCCCGGTGCGGCAGGGTCACCACCGCCGCCTCCCGGTCCGCGCCGGGTCCACCTCGGCGCACAGCCCGAACGCGCCGAGCGGGTCCGCACCGTGCGCGACGGTATGCAGCCGGCCGAGAGCCGGTCGGGCAGGCTCGGGACCCACTCGGACAGCACGGTGAACGCCTGCCCGTCACGCACGAGTCGATCGGGCGACCGCGGCATCCCGGCCAGTTCCCGGCCGAGCCCCTCGACCGCCGGCCCGTCCGCGCCGCCCGGAACCGGGCATCCGTCGTCGGCCATCATCCGCTGCCGGTTCGTCATGGCCGGTCGCGTGGCGCACGCCCGGGCCCGTCCCGTCACCGGTTCGACGGGCCAACCCCCGGGAGGCGTACCGACGATGGCGGCCGCCGTTATCCTGCGGCCGTGACCGGTTCCACGCGCTCTTCGCAGCCGCTGCTCTTCCTCGATGTCGACGGCCCCCTCATTCCCTTCGGCGCGACGCCGGAGCAACTGCCGGACGGGTACCCCACCTGGCCGACGGAGCCCGACACGCCGGAGCCCAATCCACTGCTGGCCCGGATCAATCCCGCCCACGGCCCCCGGCTCGCGGCGCTGCCCTGCCGATTGATCTGGGCAACGACCTGGCTCGACGACGCGAACGAGTGCGTCGCACCGCGGCTCGGTCTGCCCCGGCTGCCGGTGGTGGAGTGGCCGGAACCGTCCGCAGCCGACGGCCTGGACGAACGGACCGGGCTGCACTGGAAGACCCGCGCCCTCGTCACCCGGGCCGCGGGGCGCCCCTTCGCCTGGGTCGACGACGAGATCACCGACACCGACCGCGCCTGGGTCCGCGCCCACCACCGGGGAGACGCCCTGCTCCACCGCGTCGACCCCCACCGGGGCCTCACCGACGCCGACTTCACCGCTCTCGCCGAGTGGTTGCGCCCCCACGCGGTCCCGATCGGCACCTCGCTCTGACCGCTCCGGACGGAGCCGGGATCCAGCCGACCCGATCCGGGTCGACGACGTGGACTTCCGCGTCGCCCGTTCCCTCCTGCCCTGAGCCCGGACCCTCACCCCGTGAGGGCGTCAGGCGCGAGGGCATCACGCCGGGGCGAGCTGCCAGACGGTCGTGGTCTTGAGGTCGGTGTCCTCCAGATCCGCGACGACCGGTACGTCGTAGGCGGCCAGGGCGGTGAAGCGGTCGCGCGGGAAGCCAGCGGGGGTGCGAGGTGGTCAGTGGCGGTCGAACACACGGATGTCGAGGGTCAGCCGGCGCCGCCAGACCTCGAACCCGGTCGATTCCGGGCTGTAGATGCGTTGGAGGGCGGTGGCGTCGTCCGGGGTCAGCTCCCGCAGTTCGATCACGCGTCCACCGCTTGAACGAGGTCGGCCAGTTGGGCGGCGGTCGGCCTGTCGTCGGGCTCGGCCAGCAGGACGTACCGCAGCCGGGCCTGGAGGGCGGGCCAGGGCATCACGGCGGACATCGGGACGCCTCTGGTGGCGATGGCCTTGCGCATCTCCTCCACCGGCGCCCTCTGGCCGAGTCCGGCGGCCTCGTAGTCCAGCGGCCACTTGCCCGTGACACACGTCCACAGGGTGCCGGCGAGGGCGTACACGTCGGCGGCCTGTGTCGTGTCGACCGGCTGGGGGCCGGTGATGATCCGGGCGGCCAGCTCGGGGGCGGTGAGGTGGACCATCGTCCCGTCGAACGTCGTCCACGGAGTGATGCCGACCCGCCGGGACCAGGCGAAGTCGAGGAGGCGCACCGTCCCGTCCTCGCTGTGGATGCCGTGCTGGGGCTGGAGGTCGCCGTGCACCCACCCCTCGGCGTGGAGGGCGGCCACGGCTCGGCAAAGCCCTACCGCAGCGGCAAGGGCCTCGGGCCGCCCGCCATCGCCCTTGCGCATGGGGCGGAAGACGTCCCAGGTGGACGGCCCGGCCAGCCACGGGGTGACGTACCAGACGCCGTTGTCGAAGCGACCGGCGGTCACGGTGTAACCGGGAAGCCGGTCCAGCACGGAGGCTTCGCGCGCCGTGACCTCGGCGGCCTCGCCAGTGCCGAGCTTGATGCTCGCCACGCCCTGCGGACCGGTCGCCTTCCAGACCGCTGAGCCCCGCCGGTTGCTGATCTCCTCCAACTCCAGCGGCCCGTAGACGGCCTCCGCGGCCTTCAGCGCTTCAGCGGCCTCGGAAGTGAACTCGCCCATTCTCTCACTGCCTTCCAATCGCAAGGGATGTGCTCGAACACGTCGCGGCCATCGTCCACGGGCCCCGGCCACCGCCGCCGCGAGGTCGGGTGTGTTCGTCAGGAACTTCGGGTCCAGGGGCCGGACGGCCGCTCGTACGGGGAGAAACGAGAACGGGGCCGCCGGGATGTCGTGCCCGACACGGCTGGTCTCGACAGCCCCCTTGACGAACTTGCCGAACATCACGCCGACCGGCCCGTAGAGGTTCTTCAACGCCCAATGGGGCCACGCCGGCAACTCGCGGTGGTCGGCGTCCGCGCACTGCCCGAGCAGCACCACGTTCTCGCACGGAGCCGGGGTCCAGCCGACCCGATAGGATCACCTGCTCATGAGCGCGCGCGCAGAAGCCGAGATGATCTCCGTCCCACCGGGGCGGGTGACACTGTCCGACCGGCGGACGGAACGCAGTTGGAGCGTCGACCTCGCACCCTACGAGCTCTCGGCGGTCCAGGTCACCCAGGCCCGGTACGCCGAGATCACCGGCCTGCGGCCGGGCACCGCCCGGGGCGACCGGCTGCCCGTCGAGGGTGTCTCCTGGTGGGACGCGCTCCGGTTCTGCAACGCCCTGTCCCGGCGCGACGCGCTGACGCCCGCCTACCTCCTGGGCCCCGACGGCGAGGGTGGCGAGAGCGACGGCAGCGGTGACGGTGTCGAATGGGACGCGTCGGCCGACGGCTACCGGCTGCCGACCGAGGCCGAATGGGAGCACGCCTGCCGCGCCGGTACGGCGGGACCGCGCTACGGGCCGCTCGACGACATCGCCTGGTACCGCGGCAACTCGGACGAGCGGATCCACGACGTGGGCGGCAAGCGGCCCAACCCGTGGGGCTTCCACGACATGCTCGGCAACGCCTGGGACTGGTGCTGGGACGTCTACGACGCCGAGGTCTACGGCGCCTACCGGGTGCTGCGCGGCGGCGGCTGGTTCGACGAGCACTGGAGCTGCCGGGCCTCCGTGCGGCGCCGCAGCCACCCCACCTTCCGGGTCGACGACGTGGGATTCCGCGTCGCCCGTTCCCTCCTGCCCTGAGCCCGGCCCTCACCCCCGCGAGGGCGTCAGGCGCGCGGGCATCACACCGGGGCGAGCTGCCAGACGGTCGTGGTCTTGAGGTCGGCGTCCTCCAGGTCCGCGACGACCGGTACGTCGTAGGCGGCCAGGGCGGTGAAGCGGTCGCGCGGGAGGTACGCCCGGCCCGGGTCGCCGACGATGACGCGGGCGCCCCTGGCCCGGGCCCGTTCCAGGAACGGAAGGAAGCGCGCGGCCATCGCCCGCTCGTAGAAGACGTCCCCCGCGAGGACCACCTCGGCCGGGCCGCCGTCACCGTCGAGGAGGTCCTCGACCGCCGCGTCGATCCGGACGCCGTTCGCCTCGGCGTTGATCCCGATGGCGGCCACCGCGTAGGCGTCGATCTCGGCGGCCCGGACGGCCGTCGCGCCGCGCATCGCGGCCGCGATGCCGACCAGACCGGACCCCGCCGCCAGGTCGAGCACCGTCTTCCCGGCCACCGATTCGGGATGGTCCAGGACATACCGGGCGACGGCCACGCCGCCGGCCCACGCGAACGCCCAGAACGGCGGCGGCAGGCCGATCTCACCTCGCGCAGCCTCCGTCGTCTCCCAGAGGGCGATGGCGTCGTCGGCCATGTGCAGACGGACCTCGGGAACGAAGGGAACGGCCGTCAGACCGGTCTCCCGTCGCACGAAGCCGCTGTCCGACGCCAGGGTCGTGCCTGGCTGGAGGGTGCGGATCTCGTTCGGCATGCCCGCAGCATAGGACCTCGCCGGGCCACCCGAGGTGACGGAGTGCCAGCTCCCGGAGCCCGCCTCCCGCTCGGGCACCCGGCGGGAATCGTCAGACACGCCCTAGGATCGACCCCATGCCGCAACTCCCCAAGCTCTCCGAGCTCTCCGCGTTCGCCGCCTGCTCCGGAACCTCGTCGGCGCCGTGCGCCACGGACTCCTTGCTGTCGATCGGTTCGATCGGCTCGGCCCTCTCGATCGGATCGGTCGGCTCGGCCCTCTCGATCGGATCGGTCGGCTCGGCCCTCTCGATCGGATCGGTCGGCTCGACCCTCTCGATCGGATCGGTCGGGTCCGTCCTGTCGGTGGGCTCGGTCGGCAGCGTGCTGTCGGTCGGCTCCGTCGGTTCGGCGCTCTCCCTGCTGTCGGCCGGGTCCTGGCTCAGCCTCGGCTCGCTGCTGTCCGCCCGGTCCCGGTGGTCGGTGCTGTCCTGCGGCTCCCGGCGCGGCGTGCTGGCCGGCGGTGTGCTGACGGCGGTGGCCGCCGCCGCTCTGCTCGGCGGGGCCGGCCGCAGCACCCGGTAGCCGTCCCGCCGGGCCTCAGCACCCCGGGGCCGGCGGACGCGGGTCGGTGATCCCGCCCGGGCAGGCCAGGGCGGCGACGTCCCAGCCCGCGCGGCGGGCCCCGGCCTGGTACGCGCTCTCGTAGAAGGCGAGCACCGCCGCCCTCGGATCGCGTTCGGCGCGGGCGTCCTCGTAGCTCAGGACGGCCAGATGGCTGCCGTTGCGCGGTACCCAGCGGGCGGCCGGGGGGCTGAGCGGCTCGGCGTCCAGCCCGGGCGGCTCGGGCGCGGTGTACGCGTAGAAGGCGGGCTCGGCGAAGCTGTCGTCCCCGAACCAGAACCCGAAGCTGATCACCTCCCGCGAGTACGCCTCGCGGGTCACCGGGTCGGCCTGCGGCGGCGGCTCGACGTGGCGCTCGGAGAACCGGGTGTGGGCGACGTCGAAGGTGTGCCAGAAGTGGTGCACCGGGCTGGACTTCCCGGAGAAGCCCGCCGCGAACTCCTCCAGGACCAGCGCCACCTGGCTGAGCACCCGCCAGTAGCGGTTGGCGTGCGTCGGGTCGTACGTCGCGTGCTCGGTGTCCTCGGCGAACGGCCGGCCCGCGTCGGGCAGGCCGAAGGGCCGGGGCCGCGCGATCTCCACCCGGGCGCCCAGCGCGTCGAGGGCCGCCAGCGTGTTCCGGTGGAACGAGGCCACGGACTGGCCCGGCAGCGGGAAGGACACCTCCCGCCCGTCCGGCGCGGTGGCCACCAGCCGGTGGCCGACGAAGTCGAAGTCGAGCGTGAAGACCGGGCCGCCGTCGGCCCGCCCGGTCGGCCGGGTGGTGAGCCCCCGGCCGGTCAGATGGAACGGTACGTTCCACCAGTGGTTGCGGCGCACACTGGCGGCCAGCCGGATCTTGCCCACCACTTGCGCGAAGCGGTGCAAGGTCTCCTTGGTGTCCTGCCACTCGGCCAGCGGAATCGGCGGGAACAGCTCCATCGCACAGCCCTTTCCTGTCCGCCCCGTCCCATGATGGCCCCGGCGTCCCGCCCACGCGCCGCGGGGCTCACCCGCCCGGGTCCTGCCCGGGTGCCGCCCGCCTCCCGGTGGGCCTGGTCCTGGTTGAAAGCTGGATTACGCGCTGCCACCCGATGCGTACCATTTCGATACCGAAGCCCGGGTGAGCTGCGAAGATGCTCGCCCACCCGGCCCGGGCCCGGGTAGCATCCGGCACATGCCCTCCGGCCCTGGCGCAGGCGGCCCAGCGCTGTCGTGCCCGCGTTCCGGGCGGCGGACTCACGCGGGCCATCAGGGTGGTCACCGCGCACTCGACAACGCGCGCCAGGGCTGTCGCGCGCACGGCGAAGGGCATCGTCTTGGCGGATCGGCTCACCGGAGGAGACTCCTCACTGCTGCGACGGATCAACGCGGCGGTCACGCTCCGGGCGTTGCGGACCGGCCACGCGGTGACCCTCACTCAGCTGGTCGGGGACACCGGACTGTCCCGGCCGACGGTGGAGGGAGTGATCGAGGGACTGGTCGAGACCGGCCTGGTGGCCGAGGTCGACCAGCCGCAGAACGGCGGCCAGCCCGGCGGCGGCCGCCGGGGGCGGCCGGCCCGCTGGTTCCGGTTCCGCGCCGAGGCCGGGCACATCCTCGGCATCGAGATCGGTGTCCACGACATCCGCGTCATCCTCGCCGACCTCACCGGCGAGGTGGTGGGCAGCCATTTCAGACCCGTCGACGAGACCCTGGAGGCGGAGGACCGGCTGACCGCCGTCCGCAGCGTGGTCGCCGAGGTGCTGCGCAAGGCCGGGATCTCCCGGGACAACCTGTGGGCCGTCGGTGTCGGCACCCCGGGCATCCTCGACCGGGACGGCACCGTCCGGCTGGGCACCGCGATGCCGGGCTGGACCGGCCTGGACCTGGGCGCGCGGCTGCGCCGCTCGTTCCGCTGCCCGGTCCTCATCGAGAACGACGCCAACCTGGCCGCCATCGCCGAGCACTGGCAGGGCGCCGCGGTCGGCATGGGTGACGTCGTCTTCGTGATGGCCGGGCTGAGCCCGGGCGCCGGCTCGCTGATCAACGGCAAGCTGCACCGCGGTTTCGGCGGCGCCGCGGGCGAGATCGGCGCGCTGCACCTGCTCGGACAGGAGGTCACGCCCGAACGGCTGCTCTCCACCACCGGCAAGCCGCTCAACCCGCTGGACGAGGCGGCCGTCGCCCGGGTGCTGCGGCTGGCCCGGGAGGGCGACGAGGTCGCGCAGGTCGCGATGGACCGCTTCCTGACCAGGCTGGTGCAGAGCGTCGCGGCCCTGGTGCTGGCGATCGACCCGCAGCTGGTGGTGGTCGGCGGCTGGGCCGCCGGTCTGGACGGCGTCCTGGAGCCCCTGCGCGAACGCCTCGCCCAGTTCACCCTGCGCGCCCCCGAGGTGGCCCTGGCCGCCCTGGGCTCCGAGGTGGTCGCCATGGGCGCCCTCCGGGTGGGCCTGGACCACGTCGAGGAACAGCTCTTCGCCGTGGACCCGCCCAGCAGCGGCGGCGGCCGGAGCTGATCAGCGGCCCACCGCATGGTCGGGGCCGGTGAGGTCGATGGTGATCGAGTTGCCCAGATTGTTGGTGAAGCTCGCCACCGGCCAGTCGACGGTGATCCGGACGAACTCGTTGGACTCGCCGAGGTGCAGCAGCCAGACCAGCTTCCGGTCCACATCGAACCGGGCGAAGAGGCCCTCCGACCCGTGCGACCCCCCTCCACCGCAGAGGGAGCCCGAGCCGTCCGGCAACACAGCCTCGACGAAGACACTGACCGAGGTCAGGGCTTCGGGGTGTTCCTCCATCAGCTCCTCCAGGTCGACCTCCTCGCCGAGTTCGAAGCCGTCCAGGTCCGGGCCTGCGACGTCGGCGTCCCTCGACCGCCCGTCCGCCCGGAACAACCCCTCCCAGGCCGGTGCCCAACCCTCGGCCCACAGGTCGTCAAGTCGGCTCATCACCACCCCCTCTCCCCGCGGCCATTGTCGTCCCGGCGCCTTCGCCCGCACAAACGGCCCAGGCCCGGGCGCTCGAGGAGCGTCCGGGCCTGGGCCTGAGGGTGTTCGGAAAAGTGGTTCAGGAAGCGGTGCGGACCTCGGCGGTCGCACCGACGGGGGTGACCTCGACGAGGCCGGTCTCGCCGAAGGTCAGCTTGCAGGTGTCTGCGCGGTAGGTGGAGACCGCGAGCGCCACCAGCCGGCCGGCCGAGGCGTACTGGGTGGTCATCACCAGGACCGGCGAGCCCGGCGGGCGCTCCAGCAGGGCGGCCTGCTCGGCCTCGGCGACGCCGAGCTCGACCGAGCGGGACTCGCCGTCCACCTCCAGGCGCTCCAGCTGGCGCAGCACCGAGCGGGCGCGGTCGCTCTCGGCACGGAAACCGGGCAGGTGCGGCAGCACGGCGGCGGGGACGTGCAGCGACTCGGTGGCCATGTTCTGGCCCTGGACGATGCGCACCCGGCGGACGGTGTGCACGGTGGCGCCCTCGGCGATACCCAGGCTCCTGGCGAGCTGGGCGGAGGCGGGGGCGGTGGTGCAGTCCACGCTGCGCCAGGCCTGGCTGCGGGCGGTGCCGGGCCAGCCCTCCTCGTGCCGGTTGACCGGGACGCCGACCCGGGGGGCGGCGATCAGGGTGCCGATGCCGCGGCGGCGGACCAGCCGGCCCTCCAGCTCCAGCTGGTCGAGCGCCTGGCGCAGGGTGGCCCGGGCCACGCCGAAGCGGGCGGAGAGCTCACGCTCGTTGGGAAGGACCTGGCCGGTGGAGAACTCCGTGCCGATGGCGCGGAGCAGCACCGTGCGCAGGTGCCAGTACTTCGGTTCCGGAACTGCCGTGAGCTGTCCTGTCGTCCCCACCGTGTCCTCCACCCTGATTCTTTCGCCCTGCCGCAGGAGGGCGGACCCGACCCGCTGTCCGCTGTTGCGGCAGGTGGGAGAGCGGGCTTTATCCGTCCTTCTTTATTAAAGGTCCTTGCAGTAAGCGACCCTAGGGGCTGCGTCCGGAGATGGTCAAGACCAATGGCCGGGTTGGTGCCGTTGTCGCGCAGATTCATGCCGCGTTCACGACAGCTCCACATCCGACGCGTCGGTCGTCGGACGGGGCCGTGGCGCTCGATAGGCTGCTCGGGTGATCGTGGTGACGAGTGTGAATGTGAACGGAATCCGGGCGGCGGCCAAGAAGGGCTTCACCGAGTGGCTGTCGGCCACCGAGGCGGACGTGGTCTGCCTGCAGGAAGTGCGCTCCGAGCCCGGGCAGCTGCCCGCCGAACTGCGCGACCTGGACGGCTGGCACGCGCTGTGGGCGCCGGCCGCCACCAAGGGCCGGGCCGGAGTGGCGGTGCTGTCACGGCGGGAGCCGGAGCGTACGGCGATCGGCTTCGAGTCGGCGGAATTCGACAATTCGGGCAGGTATGCCGAAATCGACCTGCCGGGGCTGACCGTCGCCAGCCTCTACCTCCCCTCCGGCGAGGTCGGCACCGAACGCCAGGAGGAGAAGGAACGCTTCATGGCGGAGTTCCTGGTCCACCTCGGCAAGCTGCGCACCCGGGCGGCCGCAGCCGGCCGCGAGGTCGTGGTCTGCGGCGACTGGAACATCGCCCACCGCCCCGAGGACCTGAAGAACTGGAAGGCCAACCAGAAGTCGGCCGGCTTCCTCCCCGAGGAACGCGCCTGGCTCAGCCGGGTCTACGACGAGGCCGGCTACGTCGACGTGGTCCGCGCCCTCCACCCCGACCGCACCGGCCCGTACTCCTGGTGGTCCTACCGCGGCCGTGCCTTCGACAACGACTCCGGCTGGAGAATTGACCTAGTTGTCTCTACTAGAAACCTCGCTGAGAAATGCGTCGAGGCCTACGTCGAACGAGCAGCCTCCCATGCCGAACGCTGGTCCGACCACGCGCCCGTCACAGCGGTATTCAAGCTGAACAACTACTGAACTTGAATGGGTGATGTCGGTCAGCCGTCCATGATCAGGCCGGTGCCGGCGAGGCACCCGTCGACCAGGTCCGGGCGGTACTGGATCTGCTTGAGGCGGTGTTTCACGGCCCTGGTGATCTGGCCGAGGTCGGCGGCGGCGAGGTTGCCGATGTCGCGCTTGACCAGCGGCCAGATGCCCTCCTGCGGGTTCAGGTCCGGTGCGTAGGTGGGCAGCTGGAACACGGTGAGCCACTCGGCGTTCGCCTCGATGAAGTCCCGCAGCGGCTTGGTCAGGTGGAGGCGGGCGTTGTCCCGCACGAGGACGATCGGGCCGCCAAGCTGGGTGCGGGCGCGGATGATCAGGTCGCGGAAGTCGCGCCAGCCGAAGCCCTTCGGCTGGCCCTTGCGGCCCCGGTACTCGCGGATCGCGTAGATCAGCCGGGACCGCTCGCCCGGCTTGTAGCAGGTCATGCCCGCCATCGAGACCCGGCCCGAGCCCCGGCCGCGAACCCGCACCACGGGCGTCTGCCCGATCCGGCCCCATGTCCTGGCGCGCGGCGGCGTCATCGACTGCCCGGCTTCGTCCTCGAAGACCAGCCAGGCTCCGAGCTCCGCCGCAATGCTCTTACCCGCGGCCAGGTCTCCTTCTTCCACACCTCGACCGCCGCATCGTCACGCTCGATCGCCCGACGGGCGGGCTAGGACGCGCCCGGCGCCCCGGCCGCACTGGCCACCGATCAGCAGGTCACGGCGGTGTCCCAGCAGGGCCACCTGCTGGCCGAGAGCGTCGAACCGGCCTGGGTCAACCGGGTTGCCGCGCACGGCGAACCGCTCGACGCGGCCGCGCAGCAGATCAGGGCGAGCGTGCGCGCGGTGCACAGCGGCGCCCGGTCCGACGGGACCGTGACCACCGACCCCGCCGCACCGACCCTGCTGACCGGCGACGCCGCCGGCACGACGGCGAGCACCGAGGGGCAGGCCGCACCGGAGGACAGGACGGTCGGCGGCGCTCCCGGGAGCGTCGCCGCGCTCACCTCGGAGGACGGCTCCACCTGGGGTGACGTCACCGGCGGCCTGGTGAGCACGGATCCGGCCACCGAGGCCAAGTGGGCCACCCCCAAGTGTGCCGTGAAGCGGAACGACCCGAACGCCCAGGCCATGCAGCCGACCCCGGCCATGGTCCAGTGGGCGGTCGACCGGGCCGTCACCAACAGCCTGAACGTCCAGCGGCCGGCGAACTACCTGGGCGCCGGCCAGCCGGCGTACACACCCCAGGGGATGTTCCCCGAGCCCGGCCTGGGCCCGCAGAAGGAGAAGGGCCTGGTCCCCGCGCAGGTGCTGCTCGGCCTGATCGCGCAGGAGAGCAACCTGTCCCAGGCGACCTTTCACGCGGTGGCCGGCGACGCGGGGAACCCAGCGACCGGCGTTTACTACGGCAACGACAACCTGCTTCGGAGCAGCGCCGACGCCGCCGCGGGCCGGACCGTCCCGGTCGCCATCAACTACAGCAAAGCGGACTGCGGCTACGGCATCGGCCAGATCACCACCGGCATGACCGCCACCGACACGACGACCTGGAGCGCGGCGCAGAAGTCCGCGATCGTGACGGACTACGCCGCCAACATCGCGGCGGCCCTGCAGATGCTCGAGGGCAAGTGGGAGCAGGTGCGCACGGCCGGCCTGCTGCCCAACGGCGGTGACCCGCGGTACATCGAGAACTGGTACCTGGCGCTCTGGGCCTACAACACCGGCTTCTACGTCCAGGGCGGCGACCCGGCCGGCTGGGGGCTGGGCTACCTCAACAACCCGTCCAACCCGATCTACCCGGCCAACCGCCAGCCGTTCCTGCGGGCCTCCTACGCGGACGCCGCGAAGCCCTCGCAGTGGCCGTACCAGGAGCGGGTGCTCGGCTGGGCGGAGCGCCCGCAGAACGACTACAAGGGCGCGATGGCCTACCTCCAACCCACCTACTCATACCTACACTCGCTCAACCTGTCCACCAACTACGGACTGTTCTGCGGCTCCGGGAACAACTGCACCCCCGGCACCGGGTGCCCGGCACTGAACAGCACCTGCTGGTGGCACGGACCCGCGGTCTCCTGGATCGGCGCCCCAATGGACGTGAACGCGAGCATCCAGCGGCTCGCCCACACGACGTCGGACCCGGAACCCGCGATGGTCGCACGCTACCCCAGTCCGGACTGCACGCTGCCGCCGAGCTGGGACGCGGCCCAGACCAGGGTGGTGTACACCCAGCTCAGCCCGGCGAAGAACGCCTACGGCTGCAACAGGCGGATCCAGGACGACGAGAGCAAGTTCACCCTGCGCACAGGCGACAACTACTCCCACGCCGCCTACCTGGCCCAGATCGACCTCCACCAGTTCGGCGCCGGCTACGGCGGCCGGATGTACTTCACCCACACCTACGACAACGGGACCGTCACGCAGCCGCAGTACGCGAACTACGGCTGGTACAAGTCGCCGCCCCAGATCCCGAAGAACATCTCGCACAAGGTCGTGGCGACCTGGACTCCCGAGCTGACGCTGCCCGCCTACAAGATCTTCATCCACCTCCCCACCCACGGGGCCCAGGCGACCAACGTGCCGTACTACATCTACTCGGGCTGCGGCACGATGGGACAGGGCCTCATCCCGAGCACCTACTACCTGGACCAGTCGCAGACCAAGACGGCGGGGCAGGGCTGGTACCAACTCGGCACCGGAAACATGCTGTTGTGCTCCGGCGCTCGAGTCCAGATGAGCAACCTGGTCGACACGGGCGGCTTCAGCGGGCCGGACATCGCGATCGACGCGGTCGCCTTCACCCCCTGACCCGACACGTCCCGACCGGACACGAGGGCTCCGCCCTCGCCGACCGGCAACCCCGCCGCCGGATCGATGCCCTTCCCGGCCAGCATCCGAAAGGCTGATCACGTGACGTACCGAAGGCGCCGGTCCCCGGTGGCGCTGTCAACCCTGCTCCTGGTGGTGGCGCTCCCGATCGCCGGGTGCTCCTCCGGCCCGAAGCCGCCGAACGCGGCGACCGGGGAATCCCGACAGGCGTCAGGCACAGTGTCGTCACCGGCGCACGGCGCCTCCGGTCCGGCCTCGTCGGCGGCCAGTCCGGCGGCCGGCTCGGCGGCCGATCCGGGAGCCGCGCCGACCGCACCGGCCGGCGAGCGGCCGACCGCCGTTCCCACCCCGTCCGTGCCCCTGCCGGGGACCGGGGCCCAGCCGACGGCTGTCCAGCCGCCGGAAGCGGTGCCGATGGCTGAGCAGACGCCGTACTGGCGGGGTTCGGCCCTCCCGGGCCCCAAGGCCGACACCGTGGCCGAACGGCTGAAGCAGCGGTGGGGGCTGGAGTTCCACGTCCAGCAGATCCGAGCCGTCAGCGCCGGGCTGCCCGGCCACGTCCGGTACGAGGCGCTGAAGGAGTTCCCCGAGGCGTACAGCCTGATCGTCATGATCCAGGCCGACGGGGACGGCCGGCCCAGGAACATCGTCCTCGCCGCGAACGGGGCACCGTCCGCGGCGATGGCGGCCACCCTGGTGCAGGGCTTCGACCTCATCCTGGACGGCCACGCCGGTGACGAGCGGAAGTCCTGGGTCCAGAGCCAGTTCGCGGCGTACGGGCAGTCCGCCCAGGTCTCGCCCATGGTCCCGCGCCGGACGGACGGGGAGGTGACCACCTCCCTGAGTGTGGCGTCCGACCACACGACCCTCCAGCTCAGCGGCTCACTCGCCCCGTAGCGGATCCGGGCCCGGATGCCATGGGCCCGGCACGCGAGGGCGGCCGCGTACCGTACGCTCCATCCGCGCCCTGCTCCTGCGCCTGGCCGCAGAGAATCCGGGGTGGGGGTACCGCCGCCTTCACGGCGAGCTTCTCGTCCTCGGCGTGAAGGTGGCCGCGTCCACAGTGTGGGAGATCCTCCAGAAGGCCCGGATCCCGCCGTCACCCGAGCGGACCTCCACCACGTGCGCGGACTTTCTGCGCTCCCAGGCCGACGCGCTCCTCGCATGCGACTTCTTCGAGACAGTCACCCTGTCCGGGGCCCGGTTGTACGTGTTCGCGGTGATCGAACACGCCAGCCGCCGTATCCGGGTCCTGGGCGTGACCGCGCATCCGACCGCAGCCTGGGTGGCCCAGACGGCGAGGAATCTCGCCATGGATCTTGAGGACGCCGGCTGCCGGGCCCGCTTTCTGATCCGGGACCGGGACGGGAAGCTCCCGCAGCTGTTCGACGAGGTACTCGAGGACGCGGGCATCGAGGTGGTACTCGGCGGCGTCCGGATGCCGAGAATGAACTCCATCATGGAGCGCCGGGTACAAACCTGCAGGCGAGAACTACTGGACCGGACACTGATCTGGGACCAGCGCCATCTCCCGCACTCCCTGCGCGAGTTCGAGACGTTCTACAACGGGCACCGGCCACACCAGGGCATCGCCAACGCCCGCCCACCCCACCCACTCCCCCAACCGATCACCGATCCAGGGCAAATCGCCCGCCTCGACATACGCCGACGCGACCGACTCGGCGGCCTCCTCCATGAGTACCAACATGCTGCCTGATCAGAGCGGATGACGTTTTCGGCAAGGGCAGCGTTCTGGCCGGTCCGTGCGGCGGCGGCCCTTCGCGCTCCAGGCCGGCGGCCCTTGCCGGCCGCCGATGGCCGTCACCCCCGCTGGGTGACGGCCACCGAACAGGGCTCACACCGTGGTCACTAGCACGACCACGGCGTGGTGACGTGGCCCGTCACGGTGTCCACCGCCACCGTCCTGCCCTCGCTGGGAATGCAGAAGTAGTAGGTGGGATGCGGGTTCTGCACGACCGGCTCATTGAGGTACAGGGGCTTGAACGCGCCGGTGTGCCCGGCCTTGACGGCCAGATCGTGGGCCTGGACCTCCGTCATGGTGAACGGGGAGATGGCCTGGATCCCGATCGGGACGCTCCACGGCTGCGTGCTCTGGTACTGACCGGTGGTCGAGTACTTGTACTGGAAGGACGGCTCCGAGCCCTTGGCCCGGAAGCGGATCCACCAGGCCTGGACGTCATTGGGGTTGGTCGTGGGTGTCAGCAGGACGGCGTCCGCGTCGTAGAACTGCGAGCCGGGGTGCTCCTGCTGCGCCTTCACCTTGGCCTCCCGCACGATCTGTGTGAGCGGGAGGTGGGGTGCCGCGCTGGCGGTGGACGGGGCGATCGGCAGCAGCGACAGGGCCGTGGCGGTCGCGGCGAGCCCGATCCGTGCCCGAAGGCGGCGGCGTGATGTCCGGCACCCGTTCAGTGCGGGTGTCGCGGGCGTGCGGGCGGTGCGCGTGGTGTTCATGTCCTTCATCTCCTTCGACCCGGACCCTGCGTGGTCACGGTGGAAGTCGACTGCCGGGTTCGGCGTGAGCGGTGGCCGACGGGCGAGAGGTCCTCGGCCGGGCTCCGCGGGGGATGCAGCCTCCCGGGGTCCAACGTTAGGAAGGTCTCCGGGCGCCGTCTCCTGGCCGTCATCCTCGCTGAGCCGAACGGGCGAACCTCTCACACGGAGCGATGTCCGTCCGGGGTTTCGCCGCGCGGTCCCGGCCGGTGGGCCCGATCCTGTGCCGCTCCTTGACCATCGCCGACTGTTATGCGGTGGTGACAATCCGCGCACAACCGATACGCGAACCAACCACCGCCCGAACCGGCGCCGAAACCGTCATGATGCCCATGGGCCTCCCCCTACCTCCAAGGCCAGCAGGCACCCTCGAACAAGCTGCACTCGAACGGGTGGACCTTTTTCGAAAAGGTGTCGTTCCGCTGGCCCATCGACCTCCAGGTCGCCACCCCCGGCCTCGCCGCCAAGGCGGTCGAGGCCTACGTCGAGCGCGCCGACACGCACGCCGAACGCTGGTCCGACCACGCCCCCGTCACCGTGGCCTACGACCTCAAGTCCTGACCACAATCAGGAAGCCGGGCTGCCCGTCCTTGATCAGCAGCCCGGCCGGGACCGACGCGCGCAGCGGCAATCCGGCGGCCCGTCAGCATCCGTTGCAGTCGGCGACCACAGTCGGCGACCACAGCCGGGGCCGCAGGCCTCTGGCCGCCCAGATCGCCGCAGGCTGATCGAGGCCGCCTACTCACCACCCGCGAAGCGTGCTCTGAAAGCGGCGTGCCGTCTTGAACATGTCTTCCCCGGTCGACCTCGTCGATGGTGAGCCGCGGGGTGTATGAAGTCAGTCGTACCCCCGTGACGAGTTGCCTGCGGGAGTGGCTGGCGGCGAAGAAGAAGGTGCTCGCGCCGAACGCCTGTGCCAGGTACGAGGACTGTGTCGAGCGGGACCTGATCCCGGCCTTCGGCCGCTGCCGACTCCTGGACCTGCGCCCGAGGCAGATCGACGACTGGGTCACCGTCCAGCAGAAAACCAGCCGGGGCGCGTCACCGTCTACCGGGTCGTGGCCACCCCGCGCAACGCGCTGAACGCCGCGGTCCGCTCCTGGCAGATGCGCCACAACCCGGCCAAGCACTCGGTCCCGCCCAAGCCGCGCGCCCAGGCCAGTGAGCCGAGTACGCGACCACAACACCGTGCTGGCCGGCGCCTTCTATCGGGCCTCGTTCGCCGCAGCCCCAGCAGGGAGTCGGTTGCGCCGATACAGCGATGGGCAACCGGCGCAACTCACCAACTTCCCTTGCATGGTTGGCTATTGTCTTGGGGCATGACGCGACAGTTGCCACCCGGCTCCCACAGCGCATCCGACGAGCTGTGGGCGGCGGTTCCGCCCGTCGGCCGCGACACGAGCCAGGATGCCGTGATCGTGGTTCCCGGGATCATGGGCAGCACGCTGCAGGACACGGTGACAGGTGCTCGGATTTGGGGCTTGGGCGTCAAGTCAATGGCGGATACCTGGCTAGGACCCGATGGGATGCTCCCCCTGCACCTCACGCCCGACGAACAGGACGGCCGGTTCGGCCGGGTGCGGGCTACTGGGCTGCTGGAGCGGGTTGGTTGGGCACCGTTTCTGCAGGGTTTCGAGCCGTATACCGATCTGGTGCGCGGTGTGGGTGAGGTCGTCGCACATCCCAAGGCGGTACTGGCGTTCGCCTACGACTGGAGACTGCCGGTCGGCGTCAACGCGGCGCTCCTCGCCGAGGCCGCCCGCCGCCACCTCAGCGCATGGCGTGCGCATCCGGCCCACGACCGGATCCGGCGGCTTCGGGCCGACGAACGCCCGGCCCAGCTGGTCTTCGTCGCTCACTCCATGGGCGGCCTGGTGACCCGTGCTGCGTTGACTCACACCCCTGATCTTGAACCGGACACCCGCGCGGTCATCACCCTCGGCACTCCCTTCCACGGCGCGGTCAAAGCTGCCGTGATACTCAACGGTCACCGCGGCAAAGGCGGTCGCGCCGCGCGGGGGCCTGGCGCGCTTCTCCGACGCCGCATGCAGGCACTGGCAACCACGCTGCCCGGTATACATGACCTGCTCCCGGGCTTCCGGTGCGTCGACGACAGCCGGGAGGTACGCCGCCTCACCCCGAGCGATATCGAGGCACTCGGCGGCGACAGGGAGCTCGCCGCCCGGTCACAGGAGTTCCAGCAGTGGATGCGCCTCAACGGACGCTCGCTGCCCGGTCACCGGGCCGTCGTCGGAGTGGCTCAGCCGACCGTGCAGAGCATGAGGTTGAAGGAGGGGGTGGTCCACGCGCAGTACGTTACTTTCCGGACGCACTCCGACGGTCAACTGGTTCGTGACGCCGTTGGTGTGCCGCAACGCGTTGACCTAGCGGGGGACGGGACCGTGTATCGCGACTCCGGTTCCCTCGGCGGCCCCGCGGTCACCCATCTCCCGCTGCAGCACGGTCCGATGTCCAGGGACAGTGACGTCATCCGTCACGTGCGGAATGTGATCACCTCTCCGGACGAGCCTCTCGGTCCGCCCATGGGCGAGAGTCAGATCGGTCTCGATGTGCCGGATGCCGTAGAAGCCGGGGCCGGCTGGAACGTGCGGCTGACGGGTACGGACACGCACGCGGGCGTCACCTGTAGCGTCCACGACGCCGAGACCGACCGGCGGATTGCCACGCCCCGTTTCGGCTGGCAGGACGATACGATCGGCGCTCGGGTGACCCTGCCCGCGCCGGGGCTGTACCGGCTGCGGGTCGAGAGCGGAGGCAATGCCCCGGTCACCCAGCTCGTCCTGGCGGCCGAGCCGGACGACAGCTGACGCGCACCGTGGAACACCGCAGCATGAATGCCGCCATCGGCGGGAACGCCGAAAGACCGCTGCAATTCTTCCCGGTCGCCATCGGCCAGTACCGCGATCACCCCCCGCTCGACACCAAGACCGAGGTCGCCGGCATCGCTGAACTGCTCGCACCGTTCGGCGCCGAGACCCGTGACTGGGAAGTCGAGGAGATCGACCGGGGCTTGGACGCGGTCGACGGGCGGCTGCGGGAGTGGTCCGAGCCGCAGAACGCCGGGGACACCATCCTGTACTGGACCGGGCACGGGGAGAGCGACGGGGACCAAAGGGCACTGCTCGCTCATGCCCTCAGCCCCCGCCCCCTCGCCACGAGCGGCATCACCCCGCAACAGCTGGTGAGCTACCTGACCGCCCGCGAGGCGCATCGTAAGGGAAAGACGGATGGGCGATCGTCATCATCGACGCCTGCAAATCCGCCCGATTCGTCGAGCTGATGAGTGCGGACGTGAACCGGGACCCCGCCGGCGCGCGCAACTTCCTGCTGGTGGCCACGTCCGGGCAAGGTACCGCGAACCTGGGTACGTTCCGCAAGGTCCTGTCCACGGTCCTCACCGTGACCTTCCGTGCCGACGACAGCATCGACCTGTGGCACCTTGCCACAGAGCTCCGCCGGAATCTCGACGGATGTCCGGTGGAGGTGAAAACCGTTCCGGGCCGTGCCATGCTCCACCGCAGAGTGCCCGTGCTCACTCAGACGTCGCTGGACCAGCTGGCCGAGATCGAAACCGTCCTGGACAAGCTTTCCGACGACGAACGACGCCACTTCGTCCCCAAAGCCAGCGGTGCCGAACTCGGCGAACAAACCTGGTACTTCGAGGGTCGGCAAGAAGAACGCCACCAGATTCTTACCTGGCTCGACACTGTGCACAGGGGCCTGCTCGTGATCACCGGAGCAGCGGGCTCGGGCAAGTCCGCACTGCTCGGACACATTCTCGTACACACCCAGCCCGAACTGCGGCGAGTCCTTGAAGCGGCCGGCCAGCTGACCCCGCTCCCGGCCGCCTCGCCCCAGCCGTGCGACCCGTTCCACGCCGTTGTCCACCTCACCGGCGCCACTCCTCGGGACCTGGTGGCACGGATCGCCCGAGCGGCCGGACTTGAGACCCCGCCCGCCAGTGAGGAACTGAACGTTCAGAGCGACTGGTTGATCAACGGCATGCGCGGACGCGGCCAGCCGTTCACGCTGCTGGTGGACGCCCTCGACGAAGCGTACTCACCTCTGGCGACAGCAGACCGGATCCTGCGCCGGCTCGCCGCACTGCCGATGACCCGCGTCATCGTGGGGACCCGCCGGTCACCGCATGAAGGCCCTGACCCGTCGCAGCCCGACGACCGGTATCTCCTGGACGCTCTGGGCGCCGTAGCGGACACGGCCACCGTCGTCCGCGTAGGACGTGACAGCGACGCGATGACCCGATACGTACGTCGACGCCTGACCGCCGCCGCACGCCACGGAGTTCTTCAGGCGGAGCAGCGGCAGATCGACCACGCGGCGCACGCCATCGGCGCGCTCGACCGGGAATAACCCCAAGCGCACCGCCTCCTCATCAGGTATCGGGACAGCTCGCCCGGCCGTGATCGGAACGATCCGATTTCTACGCTGCAGACGTCTGTCGGCAACGGCTCAGAACGGGTTCTGGATCATTTTCCGTGCCGGAGCCACGGAGCGTCACCGGAACCGCGATCATGAACGGTCGTGACTGACGCTCTCCACGGGCGCTGATGGGGTGCTGCGTCCTACCCTGTGCCCGAGTCACCGCAGGTAGGTGCGGATCTTGCGGGAGCTGTAGCCCCCCCTGCACGCGAGCCGATCCGCGCATTGCCCTCGGTCGCCGCGCACCACCGATGCGCGGACCGCATCCTCGGACCCCGCCCGGCGAGCCCTGCCGAAGTCCGTGCGAGGGCAGGGGCGCTTGCCCGATCGGGCAGTGTCGGCGTGCGCCGCCCGATCCCTGAAAGCATCCCGTTGACACCAAAGTTGGTCTAGTCCACCTTGGTGAAGCAAGGTCGTCCACATGAGTCCGGCGGAGCCGCGCGACCCGGCACTGACACCGCTCGGGACTCATCGACTCCCTTGACTCAACTACTTCACCGCGGCCTTGAGTGAGCCATGTGGCATTGCCGTGCCTTGGTCCCCGGACGGGCACATGGATCTGACGATCGATTGGAGACGCCCGCATGCGCAGAACCTGCTTGGCCCTGCCGACCAGCCGGGCCCGTCCCGCCTCGATCGCGGCCATGGGCAAGGAGGCCGTATACGCGGCGGGGAACTTCGGCGTGGAGGTCCGCCTCCTGCCCCTGGACTCCTCGGACGACACCACCTTCACCGACCACGCCAAGACCGTCGGCGAGCTTCTCCCCGCACCGAACGTGTACGAGCGCGTGCCGCCGCCACCGGCCACCGAGACCGTCGGCAGCGACCACTTCCTCCCGTACGTCGTCCTCGATGCCGCCCTGACCGGCGTCGCGCACAATCGACCCATCGTCAACTACTGCACACCGAGGCGCCGTTCAGGTAGCGGCTTCATCGCCCACCAGGTGCGGTTGACGAGGCTCCCGTTCTCGATGCTCTACTTCCACCCCGTCTACGGCGAGACGACGGGCATCGGCGGCGACCGGGCGCGGAACGTCCGCCGACTCGACGCCCTCGACGCGTCTACCGCAAACCGGGCGGCAAGTACGCCGGGTTCGCCGGCCATCCGGCGCCGCCGCGGGAGCGCCTGCCCGACGAGACCCAGGCCGACGCCGAAGAATGCGCCCACCCGATCCGGGCCCGGGGACCTCTGGTGGAGGCGGCCTGCCCCGACCTCGGCGAGGGTGGAAGAGTCTGCGGCCGATCGTGCGGAGGGGGCGCAGTCCACCCCCGCCGGGCCCCGCTGTGGATCTCTGACATCACAAGCGGCCTGGTCCATGGTGGCACGACGGGCCGGCCAGAGCCGCCGTCCAGTGCACCATCCTGCACTCAACTGGCAACTGCTGTAACGAATCTGACGATCAGACGGAGAATCCCACACCATGCAACGAGTCTGCCTCGCCCTGCCCACCATGCGTTCCTGCCCCGGCACCATCGTGGACCTCGCCGAGGAAGCGGCCTACGCCGTCGCGAACTTCGGGGTCGAGGTGCACCTCCTCGTCCTCGACACCACCGACGCCGCCGAATTCGCGAAGAACGCGGACGCCGTGGCCTCACTGGCCCCCACTCCCGGCGTCTTCGTCCACCACCTCGGCGAGGCGCAGCAGCGGGAGTTCCTGCGCCGGGTGGCCGAGCGCTCCGGCGCCGCCGACCCCGAGCTGCTGCTCGACCTGATGCTCCCGCAGGCCGTCGCGTACGGTTCCTGCGTCAACCGGCTCTTCCTGGGCGCGGCCGCCCTGGGCTGCACCTCGGCGCACCTGCGCAACGACGACGCCGACTTCCAGGTCGTCGACGGTCAGAAGATCTTCCCGATCCACCACGAGCTGCTCTCGATCGGCCGGCCGGCCGGCGACGCGGTGGCCGGCGTGTCCCGCTCCGAGCTCGACCCGGCCGACGCGGACAAGCCGGTGATGCTGGTCAGCGGCTCCTTCATCGGCGAACTCAACGTGGACATAGGCGAGATCCACGAGATGGACCCGGCCGTCTACCGCGACTTGGTGCGCCTGTGGACCCCGCCGGTGTGGTCGGAGGAGGAGAGGGACGCGATGGTGGACGTCTCCTTCAAGGGAACCGGCTCCGAGCCGTTCAGCACCGACGAATCCGTCCTCGGCGTGCCCGACATCTGGGACGTCTACATGTGCAATATCGCCCTGGACCACCGGGCCTACGAGGTGCTGCCGCTGCTGCCCTCGATCGAGACCATCGGCTGCGACTACGCCCTGCTGCACGCCATGGTCCACGCCCGGCTGCCCGGCGTCGTCCACAACCGCCACATCGTCAACTACTACACGCCCGAGCGCCGCATCGGCGCCGGCTTCATCTCCTACCAGATGCGGTTCGTCAAGTTCCTGCTCTCGATGCTGTACCTCTACCCGGTCTACGGCGGAATGATCGACCTCGGCCGCGGGCTGCTGGACGAGCGGCACGGGCTGAAGGTCGAGCCGATCCTCGACCTGGTGCGGGGCAGCGTCGACTGGGACCGGGCCGGAAACGAGCACTGCCTGGACGTCCTGGACCGCTCCTACCGCAAGCTGGGCGGCAAGTACGCCGAGCTCGCGGACGTGGTGGCCGGACAGCGGCAGCAGCTCCTGGACGAGGCCCAGGAGGACGCCGAGCGCTGGGCGGTGCTGATCGACGCCTGGGCGGGGATGGCGGCCGCCGCCCGCGCCGAGGGACTCCGCCCCGGCGTGGACGGGGCGGCCGGGTGAACGAGGACATCCTGATACGGCAGCTGACCGACAACGACTGGGACGCCGTGGTCGCGCTGGAACACGACGCCTACGCGGCCGACGGCCTGTCGGAGGGCCGGGAGGCACTGCAGTCCCGCGCCCTCGGCTCGCCGGAGACCTGCTTCGTGCTGGAGCAGCGCGGCACGGTCCGCGGCTACCTGCTGAGCCTGCCGTACCCGCCGCTGCGCTGCCCGGACCTCGCCCAGGCGGAGGACGCGGTGTTCGAGTCGGGCAACCTGCACGTGCACGACCTGGTGATCGCCGAGGACCTGCGCGGCCGGGACGTCGCGCTGGGGTTCATGCGGTACTTCCGGGCGCGGGCGGAGGAGCTGGGCTTCGAGCGGATCTCGATGGTCGCGGTGCGCGGGGCGGACATCCTGCTGCGGCTCATCGGCTACCGCGCGCACCGGGAGGTGGCCGTCCCCGCGTCCTACGGGCGGCGTGCGGTCTACATGTCGATGCCGGTGCACTGACCTGCGGGTCGCCGCCCCCGGCCTCGCCGCCAAGGCGGTCGAGGCCCACGTCGAGCGCGCCAGTACGCACGCTGAACGCTGGTCCGACCACGCCCCCGTCACAGTCGCCTACGACCACAACGTCTGATGTGGTGGGGCGACCGGGCCGCCTTGAGCCAGTCGGCTGCTCCCACTGTTCGTCGAGTTGATCTTGAGGGGCGGACCGGTCGCCGGAGGTAGTCCTGCGACGGCGCCCCCGGAAGGTGCGGGCCTCCCGGAGGCCCCGCCCGGCAAGAGCCGGGCGAGGGCGTCCGGGAGGCGGCACAACGCCGATCGCGGCGTGATCCAGCTCTCCGGCGATGTTTCGGCCTCACGGGTCGGCGGCGCCCGGGCCGACTCCGACGAAGTGGACGGTCACGAGGATTCAGACCACCGTATCGCGACGCTGGACCAGGCTCTTGCCGCTCACGGAGAAAGGTCTGGACCGAGCGAGTTCCCGACCCATCGGGGAATCCGAGGGCTGCGATTCAGGCCTTCTGAAGAAAGCCTGGATCAGTAGTCCTCGTAGCCGCCTTCGTAGCCGCCTTCGTAGCCGCCCTCGCGGCCGCCCTCGCGGCCACGCTCGCGGCCGCCCTCGTGGCCCCGGACGACCCGGAAGCTGGCCACCACTCCGTTCTCGACGAAGACGCCCTCGGCGCAACGCGGGTCCACACCGTCGTTGGAGCTGCGGGGCCCAACGGTGGCGATGGGAGCGCCTCCGTCACAGACCGCCCCGCGGAAGACCTCGACGGTCCTGTGGCTTTCGTTGCGGATGTTCAGGCTCCTGGCACCCAGGCCACTGACCACAGTGATGCAGCCGTCCCAGCGAGCGGAGTACGTCCGCTCGTTGATGTGGATCCGGCCCTCCTCACGGTGCCCCCGATGCCCCCTGCCCTCGCCACCCCTGCCCTCGCCGCCCCTGCCTTCCCCGCCCCTGCCCTCGCCGCCCTTCCCCTCGCCGCCCCTGCCCTCGCCGCCCTTCCCCTCGCCGCCCTTCCCCTCGCCGCCCCTGCCCTCGCCGCTCTTCCCCTCGTCGACGAAGGACGCCTGTGCGGGAGCGGCCTCCCGCTGGACGGCCGGGACTGCCTGCTGGACGGCCGGGGCCGCCTGCTGAACAGCCGGGGCTGCCTGCTGGACGGCCGGGGCCGCCTGGGTCGTCGACTGGGGGGCGCCCGAGGCGTAAGTGAGGCCGGTCACGGCCAGGGCCGCGGCGGAGCTTACGGCCGCGGTGATGACGGTGGTGCGGGTGATCTGCATGGAACTTCTCCTGGTCCTTGAGCGGCCGGTTGAGCCGCCGACGCGTGATTTGAACGTACGGACGGCGGTCATATCGGGCATATGGAAGGGTCGCCACTGGGGGGCCGAACGGGTGGCAGAGCAAGGATTTGGAGAACTGACAGATAGTCATATTATTTACAAGACACGAGAATTGACTTGCGGTTGATCCTTCTGAGTGATACATGGCGCCTACTCACTCCTCCGGCGGCGGGGCGCCTGAAACTGCCGACGCGATGAGGTGAGTGGCCTCCGGGGAATGGGACGCCTCAAGGAGATCGGACCCGCGTCGTGCTCGCCGGCCCGCTCCACCCGCAGGTCAACCCGTCGGGCATGGCGGTGGGCTCGCTCGCGCCCGTTCCCTTTTCGGCGCGCGCGATCGGGTCGAAGCTGATCTGCTGGATTGAGGGGGCCGTCGCGCTCTTCCGGGAGAGAGCCAGATGAGTACATACCGAGTTGCACAGGTCGCCACCGCCGGCGGGCCATTCGAGATCGTTGAGCGCGAGGTACCGGAGCCGGGCCCCGGCCACGTACGGGTTGCCGTGGATGCCTGCGGGATCTGCCACAGCGACGTCCTTTTCGTGGAGGCCGGGTTACCTGGCGTCCGATTTCCGCTGGTACCCGGCCATGAGATCGCCGGGCGCATCGAGGCGCTGGGCGAACTGAGACACCACCCCGACTGGAAGGTCGGCGACCGAGTGGCCGTTGGCTGGTTCGGCGGCAGCTGCCACCACTGCACACCCTGCAGACAGGGCGACTTCATCGTGTGCGAGAACCTCAAGGTCCCCGGATGGGCATACGACGGGGGCTTCGCCGAGACGGTGATCGCACCGGTCGATGCCCTGGCTCGGATCCCCGACGCGCTGGCGGCGACCGATGCGGCGCCCATGGCGTGCGCGGGGGTGACCACGTACAACGGGCTGCGGCGCAGCTCCGCCCGGCCGGGCGACCTGGTCGCCGTCCTCGGCATCGGCGGCCTCGGCCACCTGGGGGTGCAGTACGCGGCCGCGATGGGTTTCGAGACCGTGGCCATCGCCCGCGGAGCCGACAAGGCCGACTTCGCCAAGCGGCTCGGCGCTCACCACTACATCGACAGCACGGCGGACACCACCGTCGCCGACGCGCTGCAGTCCCTCGGTGGCGCCAAAGTCGTCCTGGCCACCGCTGCCAACTCCAGCGCCATCACCGCGACCGTGGACGGGCTGTCACACCGGGGCGAACTGGTGGTGATCGGCGCGGACGCCGACCCGCTGGGAATCAGCCCGGTCCAGCTGCTCATGAGCGGCAAGATCGTGCGCGGCCATCCGTCCGGCACCGCGCAGGATGTGCAGGACACCATGGCGTTCAGCGCTCTGCACGGCATCCGCCCGACGGTCGAGGTCGTGCCGCTGGACCAGGCCGCTGCGGCGTACCAGAAGATGCTCTCGGGCGCCGCCCGTTTCCGGATGGTGCTCGCCACCCGCTGACCTCGCCACCCGCTGACGCATCCGCCCCTTCGGGTGTCACCGGCCGGCCGTTGCTCGTCGGGGAACGCGTGCACCGGCCGTGGCCGGGGAATGGCATGCGGGCCGGGTGCGCACGGTGGGGCGAGTCACCGATGACGGCGCTCGCCACGCCGCGCCACTCGGGCTCGGAGCATCGTGGCTCCCACTCCCCCTGCCCGAGTGGCTCCCGTTCACCGTTCACCCTGTCGAAAACACCCTGGCACGGTTCAGGAGTACTGCGTCTTCCGTCCCTGGAAACCCGCCCGGGCAAGGGCCGGTACCGGCTACCTACCGGTGCGCGGTCAACTGCGCCGCTCCGCACCCCACCAGGTCCGATCGTCGGTGCCCGCGGTTGTCTCCGAGTCGCTGAGGCCCAGCCTGTGCCCGAGGCTGACTCCCTGGCTGTGGATGGCGGTTCCCTCTGCGAGGCGGAGCCGTTCCCATGCCTGCAGGGCGGTGTCCGCGGACGGCGCCTGCTGCAGGGCGTGGAGGAGGGTGATGGCCTCGGCGGCGGCTTTCTCCGTACTGGCGGCGGTGTGGGGCCGGACCACGAAGGCGGCGTCCCCGGTCAGCAGGATCCGGTGGTTGCGCATCCTGGTGGCGCGTGCGTCGAGGATCGCCTGCAGGAAGGGTTCCGTGGTGTGTTCCACCAGCTGGCGCAGGGGCTGTGGCAGTGTCGAGCGTGCGCGGGCCAGGAGGTCCGTGCGGACCTGGGGTGCGAGCAGTCCCGGCGGCAGTGACAGTCCGTGGCGGGTGCCGTTTCGGTCGGTGGTGATGCGTGCGAGTTCGGGCGGGTCCGCCCGTGTGTACCAGACCCAGTTCATCCGGCGGTGGCCCGTTGCGGTCGTGCCGAAGTCACCCGGGATGAAGTAGCACAGGAACTGGCCGCGCTCCCCGTCCCAGAAGCTGAACCGGTCGCCGAAGCGCGTCACCAGCTCCTGGGGGAGGTCGGCTTCGTCGATGACACCGCGGTAGGCGACGTAGCCGGCGTAGCGCGGCGCACCGTCCGGTGCGACGAGTCCACGATGCCGGGAGGCGGATCCGTCCGCGATGATCGCCAGGTCGACCGCCCGTGCCGCCTCGCCGACGTGGACGGTGGCCCCTGCGGGGCCGGGCACGAGGGCGGTCACCGGCTGCCCGTCGTGGTAGCGCTCGGCGGGCAGCGTGTCCCGTAGGGCCTTGTAGATCGTTCCCCAGGAGATCATCTGCTGCCGCATGGGCACGATCCGGACGTTCCCGTCCCCGGTGAAGAACTGTCTGTGGGTGACGGGGACGCTGACGCGGTCGGGGTCGACGCCGCAGAACCCGCGCAGGAACCAGGCGACACCCGGTTGCAGCACGATGCCGGCGCCGCGGTCGTCGGGGCGGCCCGTGGAGCGTTCCCAGACGTCGACGTCCAGGCCGAGCTCCGTGAGCGCGACCGCGTGGAACAGGCCTGCGAGCGACCCACCCACGATGCCGACCGACGTGATGTCGGGCGTCGCGGTCACTGCGAGCACGCCCCCTCATCGCACACGGCTCCGGCCTGTGGCCTGGTCGCCCGCCGTTCCAGGGCTTCGATGAGTCGCTCGATCTCGACCGCGCCGTTGATCGCACGCTCGCCCAGGATGAACAGCGGCACGCCTCGCAGCCCCAGCTGCTCGGCGATTTCCTCGTCCGCACGCACGGCCCTCTCCAGTGCCGGGTCGTCCAGGCGCTGCGCCACGCCGACGGCGAGGCCGTCGTCTTCGCCCAGCCGGGCCAGCACGGCCGGGTCGCCGATGTCCCGTCCCTCGGCGAAGTAGGCGGCGAACAGCCGGTCCGCCATCACGGCACCCAGCCCTGCCTCTCGCTGCGCCAGGGCGATCAGGCGGTGTCCGGCCCGGGTGTTCGGTGTCCTGGTGATCTTCTCGTAGTCGAAGGCGGTGCCTTCGCTGCGGCCGGCCAGGACGGTGCCCTGGTCGAGTTGCCGCGACCGTTCCCAGCTGCCGAACTTCGCGCTCCGGTAGGCGCGCCGGTCCATCCCTGCCAGGGGCATGGTCGGGTTCAGCTCGAACGCGCGGTGGTGGATCCGGAACTCGGCGCCGGTGCGTCCTTCGACGATGTCGACCGCCCGCTTCAAGCGGCGTCCGCCGATGTAGCACCAGGGGCAGATCAGATCGCTGAACACGTCGATCGTGAACATGTGCCCTCCTCATCGAACCGACTAGTCTGTTCGATCCGAACAGCAGTCGAGCTGTACCCATTCCCGCGCCCGTCGGAGGCAACCGATGACCACTCCTGAAACGACACGTGCCAGGATCGTCGAGGCCGCTGCCGATCTGTTCACCCGCTGCGGAGTGCGTGCGGTGGGGATCAACGAGATCTGGCGTGCGGCAGAGGTCGCCAAGTCGACGCTCTACCAGCACTTCCGGTCGAAGGACGAGTTGGTGGCGGCGGTCTTGCGCCGGCGCAACGACGCGTGGTGCGCGCGGCTGCGCGCGCTCGCCGAGAGCCGCGAGGCGCCGGCCGACCGGCTCCTCGCCATCCTCGACCTGCTCGGCGAGGAGTTCGCCGATCCCGCCTACCGAGGCAACGACCTGGTGAACGTCGCCGCCGAGTACCCCGACCCCGACCACCCCGTGCGGGTCGCCATCCGGGACCACAAGCGGGAGATCCTCCGCTACCTCACCGGCCTCGCCGCCGCCGCGGGAACGGACGTACCTGAGGGTGCCGCCGCCTTGGTACTCATGCTCGCCGATGGAGCCGTATGCGCCCGGGTCGGTCTCGGTGACACCGACGCCGCCCGCACCGCGCGCGGGGCAGCGGCACGACTGTTGTCGGCCGGCCCGGCGGGCACCACCGCCCCGTGACGAGGGGTCAGGCGCAGGCCCGGGCTTCACCCCTGTTTGTGGACACTTCCGAGAAGCGGATCTTCGGGTCCGCGGAGAGGATGTCCTCATGAGTGCTGCGAGGCACTCGGGGGAGTTCAAGCGGGACGCGGTGGCGCCGGTGGAGTCTCGGCAGGAGCAGGTCCTGAGCCGCCCGGTCTGACAACGTTTCGGTTGCGGCGGACGGCAATCCCGCCCTGGGCCTTCCCGACGCTATGCGACATGTGCCATTTTACATGTCACACATCGAGAGGCCGCGTCCCCAACACGCGGTCACAACGGCCCCGGAGGCCCCCACAGATGACGCGTCCCTCCCGGATATCAAAGGTCAATGCGCGTAGACTCCCCGCGCTCGGCGCGGCCTTCTTCATCGCGCTCGGCCTGTTCACGCCGCAGAGCCAGGCCGCCCCCGTCGGCGCCACGGCCCCGGCCGGCGCGAACGCCGCCGGACCCGCCGCGCAGGCGCCGCGGTCGATCCCGGTCCCCAAGTCACCCGACGCCAGGAACAACAGCCCCTTCAAGCTCTTCGCCCAGGACCACGCCGAGGAGGCCACCGCGCCGGGCGCCCCGGTCAGCGAGCCCGCCAAGGCGGCCAAGCAGTTCTCGGCCACCGCCGGGGAGCCCTGTCCGAACCTGTCCGGAGTGATCAACGCCACGGGCAGCGCGTTGGTCCAGCAGCTCAAGGCACTGCCGAACGTCCCCTGCGCCTACCCGCTGTTCAACCTCACCGGCGCCGACGCCGGGAAGGCCTTCGGCGAGTCCCAGATGGTGACCGTCGCCAACGCGCTGCGCGACACCTCCGCCACCTACCCGGGCGACAACAGCACGTCCATCGGGCAGCTGGTGATGTTCCTGCGCGCCGGCTACTACGTGCAGGAGACCCGCCCGAACGAGGTCGGCAGCTACGGCGCCACCCTGGACACCGCGGCCCGCGGCGCGCTGGACGCCTTCTTCGCCGCCCCGCACAGCAAGGACGTCACCGACGCCAACGGCGAGACCCTCAACGAGGTCGTCACGGTGATCGGCCAGACCCACACGCTCGGCCGGTACGCCGGCGTCGCCAAGTGGGTGCTCGCCAACTACAACGGCACCTGGCCCCAGTTGATGACCCTCTCCCTGGACCACTTCGAGTGGGTCATCAAGGACGGCTTCGACTCCAAGACCGACAGCCAGGGCTGGAAGGCCGCCCTCAAGGCCGATCCCGGCATCCTCGACACCTGGGCCGGCTTCATCACCCGCAACGACTCCCAGCTGAACCGCCTGGACATCGTCAGCAACATCGGCCGCTACCTCGGTTACGCCCTCGACGTCCCCGAGCTCAAGGACCGGCTGCGGCCCCTGCTCAAGGACCTGATCAACCGCTACCCGAACGTCGGCCCCACCGCCCCGATCACCATGAACCTGGGCTGGGCCACCCGCCAGTTCGACAAGGGCAACTGCGCGGCCTACGCCATCTGCGACCTGAACGACCGTCTGCTCCCGGTGATCCTGCCGATCCAGCAGACCTGCAACCCGGGGCTGAAGATCCGCGCCCAGGACATGTCCCCCGGGCAGCTGGCCACCACCTGCACCAGCCTGATCAACCAGGACGCCTACTTCCACAAGGTGATCGGCGACAAGGGCGCGATCCCCGGTGACGTGAACACCAACCTGGAGGTCGTCGTCTTCGACGACTACACCCAGTACGCGCTGTACGCCTGGGCCTTCTACGACATCGACGTGGACAACGGCGGCATGTACGAGGAGGGCGACCCGGCCAAGGCCGGCAACCAGGCCCGCTTCATCGCCCACGAGGCCAGCTGGCTGCGCCCCGACTTCCAGATCTGGAACCTCAACCACGAGTACACCCACTACCTCGACGGCCGCTACAACATGTACGGCGACTTCGACGCCGGCATGGTGACCCCGACCATCTGGTGGGTCGAGGGCATCGCCGAGAACATCTCGTACGGCTACCGCAACGAGCGCAACACCGCCGCGATCAACGAGGCCGGTAAGAACACCTACAAGCTCAGCGAGCTGTTCGACACCGTCTACGGCCAGGAGGCTGACGCCGACGTCAACTCGAACCGGGTCTACCGGTGGGGCTGGCTGGCGGTCCGCTACATGCTCCAGGAGCACCGCGCGGACATCGAGACCGTGCTCACCAAGTACCGCGCCGGCGACTGGAACGGTGCCCGCACCTTCCTGAAGCAGACCATCGGCACCAGCTACGACGCCGGCTTCGCCACCTGGCTGAAGACCACCTGCGCGACCAACGAGTGCGGCCCCCTGCCGGAGGCCCCGGCCCCGGCCGCACCGCTCTGCACCATCGCCGACCCGCGCCAGTTCGACAAGAACTGCCGCCGCGACGACCTCGCGGCCACCACCGGCAACTACAGCTTCCACTTCCTGTACCTGCCGGCCGGCGTCAAGCAGCTGACCATCACCAGCAGCGGCGGCACCGGCAACGCCGACCTGTACTACGGCGGCAGCAGCTGGGCCACCACCAGCAGCTACCAGGCGAAGTCCACCAACGCCGGCAACAACGAGACCCTGACCATCAACAACCCGCCGTCCGGCTGGGTCTACTTCAGCCTCGCCGCCCAGCAGGACTTCACCGGCGCCAGCGTCACCACGCAGTACCAGTAACCGCACACCCACGACCTCGGGCGAGCGGTGAAGGGCCCGAGCGTGTAAGGGTTCCTGTACAAGTAGCCGTTGTCGTACCGCTCAAGGAGCCTGCCGATCGAACGGGAGTCTCGATCGGGTGATCGCGGTCGGTAGCGGTATGGAAGCAGGGCCTCCTGGTAGCTCGGAGGGCGTCTACGCCAACGAGCGATCCAGGAGGCCCTGCTTCCGCGGTTTCTCGCAGTCGCGGCCGCGGAGCCCGGCCCGGTCACCCTCGTGTGTGACTGCCTGGCACACCCGGTTCGGAAACGCCGGCGACAACGAGGCCCGCGGGCGTCGACCCGCAAGCACATCGCCCGGGCACGCCGCCGGGTGAGGAAAGCAAACGCGGAGGCCCCCGGCAGCGGCGGGTTCAGCCCACGCTGAAGGTCTCGGCGCGGGTCGGGACGACGGACACCTGCGCCGTGACCGGGCCGCCGTTGCGGGAGAGCTCGGCCAGCAGGCAGACCGTCTCCTGGGCGGAGCTCCACCCGCCCGGGTACAGCACGTCCGCCATCACACCGACCTGGACGGAGACTTCCTTCCTGGCCGCGGTGACGACGTGCACCGCCGTGCCCTTGGCGAGCGCCTCCAGCGAATCGACGGTCTGCGGCCCGGATTCGAAGGCCGGGGCGAGCCTGGCCGCGTACGTCCGGGCACTCGCCTCCGCCCCGGCCGCCGCCCGTACCCGGCGCTCCTCGGTCTCGACCCGGTCGCGGTGGACGATCACCACAACGGCCGCGATCGCCAGCGCCACGAGGACGGCGAGCCCGGCCAAGGGCGGGAAGCCCGTGCCCAGCGCACCGGCCACGGACGGGCTGCAGCCGCCCGGCTGGCGAAGCGCTGCGATCACCTCGGTCAAGGACACCGACCTGCTCCAGCGGTTCAAGGACCACTGGGGCCTCGACTTCATCACCCAGCAGATCGAGGGCGTCCCCGGCACCCTGCCCGACCACGTCTGCTACCAGGCGCTCAAGAAGCTCCCCGACGGCCACACCCTCGCCATCGAGATACGCGCCGACTACGAGGGCAACCCGCGCATGATCCTCGCCCTCTCCCGGGGGCAGGCCGACGACGCGTCGGCGGCGGATCTGACGGAGACCCTGGACATCGCCCTCAAGGGTCAGGCGACGGAGGATCAGAAGTCGTGGATGCAAGCCCAGTTCGCAAGCCAGCGGCCCGGCGCCGACCCGGCCCAGCCCCCCGTCCCCCGGCTGATCGCCGGAGGGCTGAACGTCGGCCTCAGCATCACGGCGGAGTACGCGTCGCTGGATATATTCTCCGACGCACCCTGGCCGTGAACCCGCCGCCCGCCGCGCCGGGAGGGAGCGCGACCCCTCTCCCGGCACCGCCGGCCGGCGGTCAGAGGCAGCGCCGCCGCCCCTCGCCGTCCGGCGGCGACCGCCACTGGTCGTAGTTGGTGGCGCCGTCGCCGAAGAAGCCGGCCCGGACCGCAGAGCGCGGCCGGCGGGTGAGCGCGGCAGCACCCGCCTTTCCCGCGCACGCCCGCAACGCCCGCTCCCCCGTCCGGGACCGCCGGCGGGGCGGCCGTGTCAGGTGCGGCGGGGCGGGCCCGAGTCGGCGTTCCCGGCGGCACCGGCGGTGTCGACGCTCCCGGCCGCCCGGCTCGGGGGCGTGGCGTCCTCGGACAGCATCGTGATCCGGACCTGCCGCACGTACCGGTCCACCAGGTGGCACAGCACGCTGACCGTGGCGGCGACGTCCGGCGCCGGAATACCGTCCAGCGCGCCGGTCAGGCTGGCGATGTTGGCCTGTTTCAGACGGTTGAGCATCGCCCGCCCTTCGGCCGTGAGCGCCACCTGGCGGGCTCGGCGGTCCAGCGTGTCCGGGGTGCGTTCCACCAGTTGCTGGCTCTGCAGCCGGTCGATCTGCCGGGTGACGTGGGAGGGCTTGACCATCAGCCGGGCGGCCAGGTCGCCCACCCGGCTGGCCTCCTCGGCCTCGGCGAGCGCGCGCAGCAGGTAGACGTCCGAGCGCGCCGCCTTGATGCCGGCCCGCGCCATCTGGCGCTCGTGCTCCTGCGAACGAGTCAGCAGGTAGGCCAGCGAGGCCAGCACCGCCTCCAGCTCGGAGGTGGCGGTCGGATTGTCTGTCGCGTCCGGCATGGGGGAACTGTAGCGACCCCGTTCGGGGCGTGGCTCCCGTGTCGGCCCCCGCCCGGTTTTCGGACAGATTCGGCCGTCACCGGATGGGCTCTTTCGCCGCCACGGAACGCGAGTTAGCGTGACGGTGAGTTAGTTGCTTAGGGCATGTAATGGTCCTGGGCGCTACTCCACGGCACCGCAGGCCCATCCGCTCGGCGCCACCGGCAGATCCCGCTCCGAGAAGGGAGCCCATGATGGCCACCACCGCTCAAACCCCCCGGTTCACCCACCCCGCCGCCCGTGGCGGCTGCCCGTTCGACCCGCCGTCGGCCTACCAGCAGGCCCGGCAGGAGGAACCGGTCAGCCGGATCGCGCTCTGGGACGGCGCCCCCAGCTGGCTGGTCACCCGCCACGACGACATCAAGGCGGTGCTCAGCGACGCCCGCTTCAGCTCGGACGCCGACCGGCCCGGCTTCCCGTTCATCAGCGCCGGAGCCCGCCAGTTGAGCACGGGTCAGCGGACCCTCATCCGGATGGACGACCCGGAGCACGCCCAGCTGCGCCGGATGCTCACCAGCGAATTCATGATCAAGAAGGTCGAGGCGCTGCGTCCCGAGGTCCAGCGCATCGCCGACGAGCTCCTCGACGAGATGACCGCCGACCGCTCCTCCGGCGACCTGGTCCGCGGGTTCGCACTGCCGCTGCCCTCTCTGGTCATCTGTCTGCTGCTCGGCGTCCCCTACCAGGACCACGGCTTCTTCCAGGAGTGCAGCCGGGTCCTGCTGCGCCACGACTCCTCGGCCGAGGAGGTGCGGATCGCCCAGAAGAACCTGGCCGACTACCTGACCAAGCTCACCGACTCCAAGCGCACCGAGCCCGACGACGGCATCCTCAGCCGGCTGGTGGCCCGCGGCGAGCTGAGCACCGAGGAGATCGGCGCCATGGGCCGGCTGCTGCTGGTCGCCGGGCACGAGACCACGGCGAACATGACCGCGCTCTCCGTCCTGGCCCTGCTGCGGAACCCCGACCAGCTCGCCCGCCTGCGCGAGCACCCGGAGTCGGTCACCGGCGCGGTCGAGGAACTGCTGCGCTACCTGACCATCGTGCACTCCGGCCTGACCCGGGTCGCCACCGAGGACGTCACCGTCGGCGGCGTCCGGATCCGGGCGGGCGAGGGCGTGATCTGCATGATCAGCACCGCGAACCGGGACGAGCGGCGGTTCCCGGGCGGCGACGAGCTCGACCTCTCCCGCGACTCGCGCCTGCACCTGGCCTTCGGCTTCGGCGTCCACCAGTGCCTGGGACAGCCGCTGGCCCGGCTGGAACTGCAGATCGCACTGAACACCATCCTGCGCCGACTGCCCGAACTGCGCCTGGCCGTACCGTTCGAGGAGATCCGGTTCCGGGGTGACATGCTCATCTACGGCGTCCACGAGCTGCCGCTCGCCTGGTGACGCGGCATCACCGCGGCCGACCCTGCTGACCGGCCGCCACCCTGCCCCACCGCCCCGCCGCCCCGGGCCGGTCACCCCGGGCCGGTCGCACACGTCGGCGGGACCAGCCCGGCACCACCGTTCGCACCTACGAGATCCACCCCACCACGGTTCGCCCTCCACGGGGTCCGAACCATTCATGTTCCGAAGGGAAAGCCATGCTCGTCCACATCGACCAGGAAAAGTGCTGCGGCGCCGGACACTGCGTGCTCGCCGCCCCCGAGGTCTTCGACCAGCGGGACGAGGACGGCATCGTCGTCCTGCTCGATGCCGAGCCGCCCACCGAGTTCCACCAGGCCGTCCGGGACGCCGCCGCGGTCTGCCCGGCCGCGGCGATCCGGCTGGAACAGCTGTGACCGCTCTGCGGGAGGTGGCCGTCGTCGGGGCCGGCGCGGCCGGGCTGCACGCCGCCGAGGCGCTGCGCCGGGCCGGCTACGACGGCCGCCTCACCCTGATCGGGGCCGAGGACGAGCCGCCCTACGACCGGCCGCCGCTCTCCAAGCACCTGCTCAGCGGGAAGTGGCAGCCGGACCGCCTGGTGCTGCGCGGCCCGGAGGCGCTGCACCAGCTCGCCGTCGATCTGCGCCTGGGGGTGCGGGCCGAGCGCCTGGACCGCCGGGACCGGACCGTGCGGCTGGCCGACGGCGGTCGGGTGCGCTGCGAGGCCGTCATCCTGGCCACCGGGGTCCGCCCGCGCCGGCTGCCCGGCGCCGAAGCACCGCTGGCCGGGGCCCACGTGCTGCGCACCCTCGCGGACGCCCTCGCCCTGCGCGAGGAACTACGCGCGGGAGCACGGCTGCTGGTGGTCGGCGGCGGGCTGCTCGGGGCCGAGGCCGCGGCCACCGCCGTCGAACTCGGCGCCGAGGTGACCTGGCTGGTCTCCACCGCCACACCACTGGCCGGGGTACTGGGCAGAGAGACGGCCGCGCTGCTGGCAGGCCTGCACCGCGAGCACGGGGTACGGATCCGCCGGGGCGTGGCCGCCGCGGTCACCGAACGGCACGGCCGGGCCTCCGGCGTGCGGCTGGCGGACGGATCCCAACTGGCCGCCGACGCCGTGCTGATGGCCGTCGGATCCGAGCCGGCCACCGAGTGGCTGGCCGGCAGCGGCGTCCTGCTGGACGACGGCGTGGTCTGCGACGCCTACTGCGCCGCCGGCCCCGGCGTCTGGGCGGCCGGTGACACCGCCTCCTGGCCCGACCCGCGCACCGGCCGTCACCGGCGCCTCGAACAGCGCACCAACGCCAGCGAGCAGGCGCTGTACGCCGCCCGGAACCTGCTGGCCGGTCCGGACGGCGCCCGGCAGGCCTACGAGCCGGTCCCGTACCTGTGGACCGACCAGTACGGCCTGCGGGTCCAGGCCTTCGGCAGGCCGGGCGGCGCCGAGCGGTTCGAGGTGGTCGACGGCAGCCTCGCGGAGCGGCGGTTCGCCGCCGTCTGCGTGCGGGACGGGCTGGTCTGCGGGGCGGTGGGCATCGCCTCCGCCAGGGCGATGCGCGGGCTGCGCGCGCGGGTGGCGGCGCACAGCCCGTGGCCGACGGGGCCGGCGTGAGCCGAGCCCGGGGCGATCCGGCCGCGGTGAGCCGACGGTCTGCGGTTTTCGGCCGCCGGACCCTACCGCTGCCGTTCCGTCGCACTGCCGGGGACGATGTCCAGAACCGCCATCATGCCGTTGTCCTCGTGGTTGAGGATGTGGCAGTGCAGCACGGTCCTGCCGGTGAAGTCGGCGAAGCGGATGCGCAGCACGGCGTTTCCCCCGGCCGGGACGTTGATGGTGTCGTACCACCGGTGCCCGCTCCCGGTGGGCCGGCCGTTGACGCTCATCAGCTGGAACTGGTTGGTGTGGACGTGGAAGGAGTGATCCTCGCCGGTGTTGTTGACGACGGTCCACTCCTCGACGGTGTTCAGCCCGGAGGTGATGTCCACCCTGTTCGGGTCGAACTTCTGGCCGTTGATGTAGAACTCGGTGCCTGCCGCGTTCTCCGTGTAGACGATGTCGTGGCGGGCGGCGACGACGGCACCGCTGAGGTCCTCGTTCGGTGCGAAGCGGTCGGGCAGCCGCTCCGGCTGCACCGGACTGCCCTCCGTGACCACGGTCGCCAGATCCACCTGGGGGAACTGGTTCCCGGCGGGCCCGGTGTCGTAGGCCAGCGTCTGCAGCGGGGCCTGGCCGGGCGACCCGCCCTGCACCAGCACGTCGAAGCGGGCACCGGCCGGGACGACCAGGGAGTCCGCGGAGTAGACGTGCTCGACGGGGTAGCCGTCCTGGGCGATCACATGGAACTGCCGGCCCGGCAGGTGCAGCTCGTAGTAGATGTTGGCGCCGATGTTGGCCAGCCGCCACAGTTGGGTCTCGCCCGGCCCGATGCTGATGACGGGTTTCTGCTGACCGTTGATCGTGCGGTTGGTGGGCGCGCCGATGCTCAGGTTCTCGATCTTGACGGAGTCACCCTCGGTCTGGTCGTCCTTGAGCGCGATGACGCGCTCGGTGATGTCCTTCAGGGGGTGGGGCAGGTATTCCCTCAGCCCGTCGACGATGATGATGCCCGACTCGCCGCCGGCCACCTGCGAGGCGGAACGCATGTCGGCGTGGGAGTGGTACCAGTAGGTCCCCGGAGTGATGTCGTGAGGGATCCGGTACGAGTAGTGGAAGGTCCCACCGGGTTTGATCTCGATGAAGATGTCGTCGGACGGGCTCTCGGGTGAGACATGGAGCCCGTGGACGTGGAGGTTGGTGTCCTCGGTCCACTCGTTGACCATGTCCAGCTCCACCCGGTCGCCCGGACGGATGCGGAGGGTGGGCGGCATGTAGGAGCCGTTGTAGGTGAGGGCGAACAGCTCGCTGTCCCCCACGGCCACCTTCCGCCTGGAGACGGTGATCCGCGCCTTGAGGACGCCGTCATGGCTCACCAGCTGCGGAGGGTCCTGCAGCGGTCGGCCGGTACCGGCGGGGGACGCCGCGGGTGAGTGCGGCGGGTCCGCGGACGGCGGCGCCGCGGGTCTGACCGACTGCACGGCCCAGGACGTGCCGGCACCGCCGGTGGCGGCCGCCGTGATGAACACCAGACCGGCGGCGAGCAGGGACAGGGACGAACTGGGCCGCATGGGTTGTCTCCATCGGGGTCATGGACGGTGACGGCCTGGTGGAGACCGTCGATGAGCTGACGACGCCGGCGACGTTCGCCGGGAGTGGCTTCTTTCTTCAGAGCTGGACGCCGGGCCGGTGCTGCGGGCCGCGGGGGCCGTAGTCGACCTCCGCCATACCGTGGCCGGAGTCGATGACGAGCTGCGGGGCGTCGTACTTGTCCATGAGCGCCTCGATGAAGATCATGCTGTCGTGCGGGGCGGCCAGCGCCTCCTTGAGTTCGGCCGGCGTCTTCACGACGAACGTCCGGGCGGTCGTTCCCGGGTGCAGGACCTTCGGCAGTTCGGCGTAGGCCCAGTTGGCGATGTCGTTGAAGTGCCCCTGCTTGCCGCAGATGGCGCGCTCGACGGTGTAACCGCCGTTGTTGATCAGAAAGATGACGGGCTTGAGGTCGTGCCGGAGGATCGTCGACACCTCCTGCGCCGTGAGCTGGAAGGACCCGTCACCCACGAAGAGCAGGTGCCGCCGCTTCGGCGCGGCGAGGAGCGTACCGAGGACCGATCCCACGCTGTAGCCGATCGAGCCCCAGACGGCCTGGGTGACGACGGAGCACTTCGGCGGCAGCCGCAGCCCCCAGCAGCCCGCCTCGGAGGTGCCGTCCTCGGCGATGAGCACGTCGCCCTCGCGGATGAAGTCCTGGACCATGCTCCAGTACGCCGCCTGGGTGAGCGGGTCGGACATCACGACCGCGCTCGGCTCCTGTGGCGTCTCGGCCTGCCGGAAGTATCCCGAGGTCCTGGCCGGGGCCTTGTCGGCGACCCGGCGGAGCAGTTCCTTGAGGTAGACGGCCTGGTAGTTGTCCGGGCCGATGTCCACGGCGTCACCGCGGGCGTCGATCCGTCCGGCGGGAAGCGCGTCGCTGAAACCCCCGGACGTCGTGTCCACGCGCCGTACGCCGATCGCCAGCAGGCCGTCGCTGTTCTCCACCGTCTCGCGGATCTCGGGCTTACTGCCCGCTCCCGCGTAGAGGCCGAGGAAGTACGGGCTGGTCTCGTCGATGAGCCCCTTGACGGTGTTGACGGCGGCGATCGGCAGCCGCATCCTGCCCGCCAGTTCCAGCAGTTCGCCGGTCACGTCGAAGCGGTCCGCGTCGATGTCGACGAGGATCACGGGCGAGCGCGCGTTGGTGAGCCGGGCGACGATCGCGTCGGCGCACGTGCTCAGCCGTTCGGGATCGCTCGGTGGCATGGCGAGTTCCAGCGGCTCCGGCGGGACCTCGACGTCCAGGTAGGCGATGTCGGAGGGCAGTTCCAGGTAGACGGGGAGCTTGCGCTGCCAGGCGGTGAGGATGAGCCGGTCGATCTCCGTCACGGCGTTCCGCGGCGTCAGCCTGGTCTGTGCCGCGGTGACCTGGGCGTAGCCGCGCATGACGTCGTCGTGGTCGGTGTCGCCCGAGGTGTGGTGCATCAGCAGCTTCCGGTCCAGCGCCTTCAGCGGAAGCGACCCGCAGACGCAGACGACGGGAACGCGCTCGCTGTAGGCGCCGGCGACACCGTTGATGGCGCTCCAGGCGCCGACGCCGTGGGTCACCACGAGCCCCGAGATGCCCTTGAGCCGCGCGTACCCGTCGGCCGCGTAGGCGGCGTTCAGCTCGTTGCAGTTGCCGACCCACGTGAACTCGTCGCGGTCCTCCATCTGCAGGAGGAACTCGAGGTTGTAGTCGCCGGCCACTCCGAACAGGTGCGAGATGCCCGCCTCCCGCAGGCGGCGCAGCAGGAAGTCGCCGATGGTCATGGTCGAACGTGCGGTCGTGATCGTCATGTGGTTCCCTGTCTCGCGGCTTCCCGAGCCCCCTCCTGCCCCTCCCAGGCAAACCCGCCCGGAGCACCCCCGCGACCGGGAGGCAGCCGCCGGAGTGACCAGGTGGGGCGGACGTGGTCCCATCACCGCTTCGAGCCGGGAGGGGCTCTGCGGGACGGACGGGCCGGGACGGGCCGGGACGGGCCGGGGCGGTCGGTGTCAGGCACGCCCGGCCACGCGAGGTGCCGAGCACCCGGACAGGTCGGCGGTCGATCGCACCGGACGCACGGGAAGGCGAACAGCCGACCGTGCTTCGGATGCGTGACGGAGCGGCGAGGCCCGCCGCCCGCCCGATCGAGCCGTCTCCGCCCGCGACACGGAGCGGTGCCGGGACAACGACGGGTCGGGTACTGAACGCTGAGACCACCCGGCCCGGGGCCTCACCGCGAGGCTGCCACGGCCGGAGCGACCCGAGACCGGGATGGTGGCATGACCGTTCAGGACACCCCGACCACCGGGACCACCCGGCGCGGCGACTTCGCCGAGTTGTACCGGCGCGTCTCGGAGGCCGGTCTGCTGCGCAGGCGCCCGCTGCACTACGCGTGCCGGAGCGCCGCGCTGTTCACGGCCCTGGCGCTGCTCCTGGCCTGGTTCGTCGTGCTCGGCGCGAGCTGGTGGCAGCTGTGCCTCGCGCCCCTGTTCGCCTTCTTGCTCGGCCAGTTGGCACTGCTCGGCCACGACGTCGCCCACCGCGCGGTGTTCGCCGGCCGCCGGGCGACCGACCTGGCCGGCATCCTGCTGGGAAACCTCGTGGTCGGCATGAGCTACGGGTGGTGGGTGAGCGACCACAACCGGCATCACGCGCATCCGAACCGCGCGGGGTACGACCCGGCCGCCGACTCCATCCTCTTCGTCCGGACCGCCGAACAGGCCGGCCGGGCCAGGGGGTTGAGGCGGCTCGTCGCCAGGTACCAGGCAGAGCTGTTCTTCCCGCTGCTCTCCCTCCAGGCGCTCGGCCTCCTCGTCGCCACCTGGCTGACCCTGACCCGGGGCCCGGTCCGGTACCCGGCCCTGGAACGCACCCTCGCCGCGCTGCACTACATCCTGTCGGCGGCCCTGCTGGCCGTCGTCCTCTCACCGCTCCAGGCCCTGGCCTTCGCCGCGGTGTGCGGATCCGTGCTCGGCGTGTACCTGGGGTGCGTCTTCGCGCCCAACCACAAGGGCATGCCGATGACGGGCCCGGACGCGGAGCGGACGGACTTCCTCCGGCGGCAGGTACTGCCCTCCCGCAATCTGCGGGCCGGCCGGTTCGTCCACCTCGTGTTCGGCGGTCTCGGCTACCAGATCGAGCACCATCTCTTCCCCGCCATGCCGGTGGTGGCGCTGCGCCCCGCCTCGCGCATCGTGCGCGACTACTGCGCGGAGATCGGCGTGGAGTACTGCGAGGCGGGCCTCTCCGACTCGTTCCGGGAGATCCTCCGGGACCTGCGCGCGGTCGGCCGGTCCCTCCCGGCGGGCCCGGCCCGCCCGGCCGTGCCGGGAACCGGCGGTGCCGGGTGAGCCGGGTCCTGCGCGGGCCTGCGGCACGCCCCGCGGACGTCCCGGCTCCCGGTGGTGACCGGCTCCGCGTCGTGATCGTCGCCGAGTCCTTCGCGCCGCAGCTCAACGGTGTCGCCCACAGCGTGCTCAGGGCCGCGGAGCACCTCGTGGCCCGGGGGCACACTCCGGTCGTGGTGGCACCGGCGCCGGGGGCCGCTCGGCGGTACGGGGGCGACGGCCCCGAGCGGGCGTACGGCTACGAGGTGGTCCGCGTCCCTTCCGTGCCGCTGCCCGGCTACCCGGAGGTACGGATCGCGCTCCCGGGGCGGCAGGTGGCCGACGCCATCGCCCGGCACCGCCCCCATCTGGTGCACCTGGCCGGTCCGTTCATGCTCGGGGCGGCCGGAGGGGCCGCTGCCGGGCGGGCGGGGATCCCGGTCGTGGCGGTGTTCCAGACGGACATGGCCGCCTATGCCAGGGCCTATCTGCCGGTGGCGGGAGCTGCCGGCGCCAGGCTGGCCTGGCGGCACCTCCGGCACATCCACGCCCCGGCCGCACGCACGCTGGCGCCGTCCCGGGCGTCGCTCCGCGCCCTGGTGGCGCAGGGCGTTCCCCGGGTCCACCTGTGGCCGCGCGGCGTGGACTGCCTGCGGTTCCACCCCCGCCACCGCGACGAGGCCCTGCGCCGGCACCTCGGCTCCCCCGGGGAGGTCCTGGTGGGATACGTCGGGCGCCTGGCGGCGGAGAAGCAGGTCGACCGGCTGGCGGAGGTGTCCCGGCTCCCGGGCGTACGGCTGGTGGTCGTCGGCGACGGTCCCCTCCGGTCCCGGCTGGAGGCCGCACTGCCGGACGCGGTCTTCCTGGGCCGCCGGACCGGGCACGAACTCGCCCGGCTCTACGCCTCGTTCGACGTGTTCGTCCATGCGGGGCCGTTCGAGACGTTCGGCCAGACCCTCCAGGAGGCCATGGCGAGCGGCCTGCCCGTCGTCGCCCCGGCGGCCGGCGGACCGCTGGACCTCGTACGTCCGGGGCGGACCGGATTCCTCGTCCCGCCCGATGCGCGGAGGGGGTTCCGGGAAGCCGTGGAAAGGCTCGCCCGGAGCAGGGAGCTGCGGGTGGCGCTCGGGCGGGCCGGCCGTGCCGCCGTGGCGGAACGCAGCTGGGAAGCGGTCGGTGACCGGCTCATCGGGCACTACCGGCTCGCCATCGCGGAGACGGCCGGGCCCCTGCGGGAGTGAGCCGGCCGGCAGGAGACGAGGACGGGTTGGGACCATTCCGGAGGAACAGACCATCATGCAGCAGACTCTCGCCGTCGAGTACGTCCGCAGCGCCGCCCCGGCCACCGACACCGCCGTGTTCCTGCACGGGCTGGGCGGGTGGACCCACAACTGGGCCGGCCTGATCGACCTGTTGCGGACCTCGGCGCACTGCCTGGCCCTCGACCTCCCGGGCTTCGGGAGGTCGGCGCCCCCACCCGACGGCGATGTCACCGTCGAACGCCAGGCCGCGGCCGTGGCCGACCACCTCGACCGGACCGGACACCGCCGCGTACACCTGGTCGGCAACTCCCTCGGCGGCCTGATCGCACTCCACCTCGCCACCCGACGACCCGATCTGGTCGGCACGTTGACGCTCATCTCGCCCGTACTGCCGACATTCCCGCCGGCGCAGGCCCTCCGGGTGGCCCTGCTCGGGCTGCCGGGCGCCCCGCGACTGTACTCCCGGCTCCTGGCCGCCCAGAGCCCCGACCGCCGGCTGGACGACCTCTACCGCCTCATCTACGCGAACCCCGCCCTCGTCGGCACCGAGCAGCGGGCGGTGGAGGCCCGCGAACGCCGGCGCCGCACGGAACTGCCGTACGCGCAGGACATGCTGGCCGAGGGGGTGCGCTCACTGGCCCGCGCGTTCGTGCGGCAGGGCGAGGCGTCGGCCTGGCGCCAGGCCCGCCGGGTCACCGCCCCCACCCTGCTCGTCTACGGACGGGACGACAACCTCGTCCCCTTCCGCACGGCGCCCCGGGCCTACGCGGCCTTCCGCGACGTCCGCCTCCTCACCCTGCCCGGCGTCGGCCACGTCGCCATGCAGGAGCGGCCGGCCCCCGTGGCCACGGCGATCCGCGCCCTGATCACCGAAGCGAGCCGCGAGCCCCCGCCGGGAAGGGACGGCCGCACGGGGACGGTACCGGGGTAACGCGGGCCCTCTCGCATCACCTGTCCCCGCCCGGGACGGCGGCGAGGTCCGGATGGCCGGCACGCCGCTGCGCCCGGCCGAACTCGGCTACCTCGGCCCCGGATCCGCCACACTGACCCTCACCGACACCGGTGACGAGACCGCCCGGGCCATCCTGCTCGGCGGCCCGCCCTTCGCGGAGCGGATCGTCATGTGGTGGAACTTCATCGGGCGGTCTCACGAGGACATTACCCGAGCCCGCGAGGAATGGATGAGCTCCGCGAACCCCGACCGCTTCGGCGAGGTCCAGGGCTACCCGGGCGACCGCCTGCCCGCCCCGGAGCTCCCGGGAATCCCCTTGAAGCCCCGCGGAAACGCGCGCTGACCTGCGTGTTACGCAATCGGGGGTGCGGCGACCAGGTCCACCGCACCCCCGATCCGGAGCCCCCTGGCGCTCACTCCGAAGTACCCCTGTCGGCGCTCGCTCCCGCACTCGACGCATGACATCGTTCGACCATCCGCGACAGCGCTTGACAGGACCAATGCTGACCCAATGCCGAGTTTGCTGACGACCAATCAGAATCGACCGGGGCATTCACGGAGTCCGGGAAGTCATCGTCGGGTGCCGCTGCGGGAACCGGCGAATGCCCTGGCGCGGCCCCCTCGCCGGCTGCCGAAGGACGGTCACCACCGGAACGGGGCAGGCCGGAGAACACGGCCACCATGCCGCCCGTGCCCCCATCGACGATCTTGCTTCAGGCCAGTTATTAAATCCGAGACCTCCTGCGAGGCGTTCCGAGTCCCCTCTGCCGGCAGGAGCCCGCCGACCCGCCCCGACCCGGCGCTAGGGTGACCTATGGCGGACGCCCCGACGACAGCAGCACCCTCGGTCGAGGCGCTGGACACCCTCGTCGAGCGCGCCTGCGAACCGCCGACTGGCATGTCCCGGGCGAAGCAACTGCGCTGGGTCGCCGGCGAACTGCGCACCGCCCTGGAGCGGGGCGCGATCGTGCCCACGGCCGCCGGCTCACTCGCCCAGCTCTTCGCGCCGGACACCCTCGCCGACTACCTCGCCGCCGCCGAGCGGGGCCTGCTGCGGCGCAAGCCCGCCGCACGACCGGGCCAAGCCTCAGCCGCGTCCATGCGCGTCCGGGAGGACTGCCTCCGCATCCTCGGCGCCCGAGCCGGCATCGCCGTCACGCTCCCGGAGCGCAACCCGCCGCGAGTCGAGCTCCGGCCCGTGGTCGCCGCCCGCCCGCGCAGCATCCTGCTCGGCCACCTGGAACACTCAACCCGCCCCGGCCGGTCCGAGTCCCGCAGCCGGATCCTCGCCATCATCGGCACCGTGCTGGACACCGGCTGCCGCGCCGGCGAACTCTGCGCCCTGCGCACGGACGACGTAGACCTGCACCACGGCACGATCCGCCTCACCCACCTCCCCCAGCACCGCAACCCGCGCACCACGCCCGCCACAGTGACGGTCTGCCTGTCCGGGCCCACCCGGGCCGCGATGCGCCACTGGCTCACCGTCCGCAGCCACCTCGTCGCACGCGACACCACCCAACCCGTCGGCCCGGGCAACGAGACCACCGACGCCCTGTGGGTGAGCATCGCCCCCAGCGGCCACCCCCGCCCCGGCCTGCCCCTGCACTTCCGCGGCCTGGCACGGGCCTACGCCCGCGCAATCCACGACCTCAACACCGAGATGGCCGCAGAACCCGGCTGGCACCCCCTGCCCCAACGCATGGAACAACTACGCCGCGCCATCGAGCTCGAACCGGCTGACCCCGACGGTGCGACCCTCCGCCGCCGCACCCCCACACCTGCCGCTGGCCCCGAGGCAACGGCACAGGCTTTAAGGTCCTTGCTTTTGGATCAGCGGGCGGACCAGATGAAGATGCCGGCGATGTGGAGTCCGGCTTGGAAGACGGTGGCGGTCTTCTCGTAGCGGGTGGCCAGGCCTCGCCAGTTCTTCAGGCGGTTGATGCAGCGTTCGACGGTGTTGCGCTGTTTGTAGGCCTCGCGGTCGAAGGCCGGCGGGCGGCCTCCGTGCCGGCCTCTGCGTTTGCGGTTGGCGATCTGGCCGGCGGGCTGCGGGATGACCGCGCGGATCCCGCGCCTTCGCAAGTGCTCGCGGATGGCCCGGGACGAGTAGGCCCGATCGGCCAGGACCACGAAGGGCCTGGTGCGCGGCCTGCCGATCGTCCTGGGCACCCGCAGGGCGGCCAGGACGTGCTCGAACGCGGGTGCGTCACCGGCCTGGCCGGGTGTGAGGTGGAAGCACGGCGGACGGCAGCGGCCGTCCGCCGCGAGGTGAATCTTGGTGGTCAGCCCGCCGCGGGAGCGCCCGATGGCGTGGTGGTGCGGTTCATCGGCCGGGGCCCCTTTTGACGGGCCCCGGCCGCGTTCTGGTCCGCGCGCACGATCGTGGAGTCGACCGAGACGACCCAGTCCAGGTCGCCCTCTGCGTCGGCCTGGGCGAGCAGGGCGGTGAAGACCCGCTCCCAGGTACCGTCGATCGCCCAGTTCCACAGCCGGGTGTAGACGCCCTTCCACGAGCCGTACTCAGCGGGCAGGTGCACCCACTGCGAGCCGGTCTGGAACTTCCACGCAATCGCGTCGATCACCTGACGATGGTCACGCCACCGCCCGCCCCGTTTCGGCGTCCGGTCCGGCAACAGCGGCTCTATCCGTGCCCACTGCGCGTCAGTCAACGGCCCGACCAGACCAACGATCCGATGATCGGAAAGAAACGCCCCAGACGGAGAAACGGTAACCGCCCAGCCCGAGGCCCTTCATCAGGGCGATGTCCTCGGGGCACCGGTGGTGGTGGTCGCAGGCGACCACTCCCGTGTGCCCGTCGCGGACGGCGCCGCGGCGGGCGCAGAAGACGTCCCAGACGGAGGGGCCGCGGCCGTCCTCGTCGACGGCACCCTCGATCTGGTAGGCGGCGGTGGCGGCACCCCAGCGGAACCCCGCCGGCAAGTCGAAGCGGTTCGGCATGGCAGCCTCCCGACGATTATATGAGAAGTCCTCACGTTATCGACGCCGTACCGGAACACCAGAGGACCATCGACCACGTCCGGAGACCCTACAACTGGTGTCTCAGAACCCACTTGACCCCCAGTCGCCCGGGCATAGCCATCGCCGCACGTCAGACGGTAGACGGCCCGCGCTGTTCGTTCACCGAAGGGCGCCTCAGAGGCGGTGGTGAACGACGCGTGGTCCCCGGCAAGTCCCCCCACTACTCCAATGAGCGACCGCCACTCGCATCTCAGGGCCCGGCTCGGCACCGCACCGGAAGTGCGATCCTCGGCCGCCCGGACGAGCGGCCGCCACTGCCGACCCCTCCGCCAGGCGCATCATCGTGATGCGATCCTCGGCCGCCCCAAAGGGCAACCGTCACCACCAGCTACTCAACGCCGTGGCCCGGCACGGGAAGTTGCGATCCTCGGCCGCCCCGAAGGGCGACCGCCACAGCCACGTGCGGTGCCGGCCATGAGCCGGTTGTCGAAGTTGCGATCCTCGGCCGCCCGGGAGGGCGACCGCCACCACATTCCCGCCGTTGGCGAAGTACGAGTAAACCGCGTTGCGATCCTCAGCCGCCCAGGAGGGCGACCGCCATCAGGTGTGCCCGGCCGTCAACAGCAGCGCCTACCTGCTACGATCCTCGGCCGCCCCAGAGGGCGACCGCCACGGGCCTGCGGACGGGCGACGCGGTGCACCGGGAACGGGTTGCGATCCTCGGCCGCCGCTGGGGGCGACCGCCACCTGGTACTACAACGGCGAGTACAACAACGGAGACCTGTTACGATCCTCTGCCGCCCCGAGGGGCGACCGCCAGTACTGTCTTCCGTCCGCGGAGTCTTTGCGAGTGTCGTAGTTGCGATCCTCGGCCACCCCGGAGGGCGACCGCCACGTGCCCTGCGGGCCGGAGTCCGCATAGCAGTGATCACAGTTGCGATCCTCGGCCACCCCAGGGGGCGACCACCACCTCGGAAGTGTCCGGGGTGCGTGAAGACGGCCATCCCAGTTGCGACCCTCCGTTCGCCACCGGGAGCGACCGCCACCGGTCACCTGACTGCACATGCCGGTCGTGATGACGTTGTTGCGATCCTCGGCCAGCCCGAAGGACGACCGCCACGAGTAGGACGGCAATCTTGCCGGCGCGGGCCTCGTGGTTGCGATCCTCGGCCGCCCGAAGGGCAACCGCCACGTGCGGTGGTCGCCGAACCGGCCCGACAGATGCTGTTGCGATCCTCGGCCGCCCCGAAAGGCGACCGCCACCAGGTGTTAGACGGCGGCGGCCATGGGCCCGTAGCCGCTGCGATCCTCGGCTGCCCCGAAGGCGACCGCCACTGCGGGTGCGATGTGACGGACCTGTGACCGAAGAGGGTTGCGATCCTCGGCCGCCCCGAAAGGCAACCGCCGCCGGGGCGCGCGTCGTACGCGGCGCGGTCGGTACGAGTTACGATCCTCTGCCCCCGAAGGGCGGCCGCCACTACGTCGTGATCGGCGAGGCGATCGAGACGCCCGAGTTGCGATCCTCGGCCGCCCCGAAGGGCGACCGCCACGCCCGGCCGCGTTCGCGGTCTGGCCAAGATCAAGTTCGTTGGGATCCTCGGCCGCCCGAACGGCGACCGCCACCTCGGCGCGGCCGCCGTGGCCACGCTTCACACGAAGTTGCGATCCATGTCGCTCGATAGGAGGACGCCTTCGCTGCAACCTGAATTGCGCTCCACTGTTGAGTTCTCAAGTTGCGAGGTAGTTGCCTGGGCGGTGCGCGGAGTGGTCAGTCCACCAGCGCAGTGAGAGTGACGCCTTCCGGGAAGTCCGTGTCGACGGTGACCTTGTAGTCGGAGTATGAGCGTGCCGCGGTGTGGCCGAGAGGGGTGACGTGCACGCGCTCCAGGAGCTTGTGGGCAGGGGCCCGGCCGTAGGCGTCGGAGTGGCTGAAGACCCAGAGGCCTCGCAGGGCCATGGAGGCCCGGGCGGCAGCCCGGTCGTGTTCCAGCATCATCTCGAAGGCCTGCCAGAGCGCCTGGAGGTCTTCACTGGTGACGCCGGTCTTAGCGGCGAGCGGGGCCGAGAAGTGGCCCGCGCCTCGATAGAGGCCGTAGGGGACAATGTTCTTGGTGCCCATCTCGGTCTGCTTGGTGGCCAGGTCCTCGACTCGGGTCGGGGTGACGCGGGTGATGGGGACTTCGATCGCGGTGACGGGGTCAATGGACCTGCTGAACGTGAGCTGCAGGGGGCCCTGGACGCGGCCGGCGGTCCGGTCGCGGTTCTTGCCGGTGGTCATGACCGCACTCATCATGCGGACGTCGAAGAAGGACTGGCACATCCAGTCGCGCTCGCGGGCCACGCCGTCGACGATGCGCTCGGCCGGCTCAGGACCGCCGTCGACGGGCACGCCCAACCTTTCGGCCGGTCCAAGACGTTCAGCCGCACCAAGCTCGCCGGGCTGCTGCTGATCATGGGGAACCCCGACGCCGCGCTTCCGGAGGCCGAGCGGGCCGTGGCCGAGGTCGCACAGCTCCGTTCGCACCGAGCTGTGCGGGACCTCCAGGAGCTGGCGAAGCTTGCACGTCGGTACGAACAGCACGCCAGGCTCGAAGGCCTGCGTATCCAGATCGCCGCTACGGTAGGTGAGTGACCACTGCCAGCGGCTCCCACGCCGTCCTGCTCAGCGCATGTGCCGAAGCCGGTCTGTCCGCCGACGGTGCCGAGCTGATCAGACTGGGCGAGAACGCCCTGTGGCGTCTTCCTGACGGTGTGGTGGCCCGCGTCGCCCGGCCTGGCCAGTGGTCCGCGGGGGTGCAGGAGATCGCGATAGCCCGCTGGCTCCACGAGTGCGGCCTGCCGGTCGTCCGTCCGCTGGAGGTGTTCTCCGCTCCGGCCCTCGTCGGCGACCAGCCTGTCACCTTCTGGCATGAACTCCCACCCCACCGACCGGGCACCGGCGCCGACATGGCGCCCCTCCTCCGCAGGTTGCACGAGCTGCCGGTACCCGAGCACATCGATCTCGGCCTCCTCGATCCGCTCGTCCGGCTCGCCGAACGGATCGACGAAGCAGTCACCCTCGACGAGTACCAGCGGCGCTGGCTGCGGGGGTACCTGGCCGACCTGCAGGCCGCATGGGACGAGCTCCCCGCCGGACGGCCTCTCTGCGTGGTCCACGGAGACGCCTGGGGCGGCAACACCGCGGTCACCCCGACCACCACGTACCTGCTCGACTTCGAGCGCTCCTCCAGGGGCCGGCGCGAGTACGACCTCGCGACGATGGCGGCCGGCTTCACGAGCTTCGGCAGCGTAACGGCGAAGCAGTACAAGGCGATCTGCACCGCCTACGGTGCCGACGTCACGGAGTGGCCGAGCTATCCGGTCCTGCGCAACATCCGCGAGCTGCGCGCCACCTGCTTCGCCCTCCAGCTCGCCGCGGCCGACCCCGCGCGGCATCGTGCCCAGGCCCACTACCGCCTCGCCTGTATCCAAGGCCGAGAAGGCGCCCGGCCGTGGGGCTGGACCGTCCTGTAGAGGGCCTCTGACCTGCGAGACCAGATCCCAGCCACACTCGCCGGCTGGCTTCTGCTCGACCATCCGCTCGGCACCCCGCCCGAACGGCTCACCGCAGCGCGATTCTTCGTCGAAGAGGTTCCTCCACCGCTACCACCCAGCCCTGGCGAGCACTGACTTCAGCGCTGAGACCGGCCGGCACAGGCCGACGAAGCATGGCTGCACGGACCTTAAAGGCTTCCGGTTCGCACAGAGCAACCTGATAGCCTGTCCGGCTGCCCTGTCGGCGGCTCACCCACCGGACGGAGGTCACCCCCTCGATGGAACCCACGGACCAGATCATGTTCCACGCCCCGCTAGTTCCGCCTCACGGCTGGAACGCCCCCGGAGAGACAGTGACCCTGTACGAGGGCACGCTCACCGGGTTCCGCCAGGGAGCACGGCAGGGGAAGATCGAGCTCACCTTCGGGGCCAAGCCGAGTCTGGAATGGTCGGTAGAGCCACACGCAGACGACTACTGGGAACTGGGGAATGACGGTGCTGTCATCGCGACGGTCGACCGGACACCACCCGTGGATTTCATAGCCAACGCCCGGCGCAACAACGCTGGATGGATCAACGGCACCAGCGACGGAGATCAGAGCACACGCCTCCAACGCCTGGTGACCCAGTGGCTGAACCTCCCCCTCTCTGCTGCGAACGCGATCTTGGGAGAGGAGACGGCTCACGGTGTTCACCGTCGGCGAGGGCGCTGGTCCATTGAGATCGAGGGATGGACGGTAACGATCGACCAGCGTCCCGATCTCTCCGCCGTTCTCAGAACGGCCACCGAACAGATCTCGTCCGTCCTGACGCACGTCATGGAACTCAAACGCACAGGTGGCGAGGACTTTTCAGTGACCCAGGGGCGAGAACTACTGGAATGCCTCCGGGTCAGCCTGTCCTTCGGGTTCGGCCGCAAGGTGGCTCCTGCGCTTCCCACGGGATACGACGCGAACGGGAGAGCCATCTGGGAGCAATGGTTCTCACCCCTCGTCGACCGGGCACAGACAATCGGATCGGGATGGCTCTACAACGGCAGCCCCGATGACTGCACCGAGCTCGTCTCGTGCGCGGTGCGCGCCTTCGCCGACACCTCACGGAGAGGGACCACCCGCTTCCAGATGCTGATGGCGACCGAGGCCGTGGCAACGGGCCTTGTCGAACAGCGAATTCTTACCGCCGCACCAGCGCTGGAGAGCCTCGCTTGGACAAAGCTGGTGCTGGGCAACTTGATGCCGCGAGGTGACTTCAAGAAATGCCCTGCCGAGGACAAGCTGCGCTATCTGCTGAAGTCTGCGGGGATACCGACATCGGTCGAAGCCACCGATCTCCCCGTGCTGGCCAAGTATGCAGCGGACCATCGGATCGACGGTCCAACGGCCGTCACGCGGATCCGAAACCGCCTCGTTCACCCCGAAGTACTCACAGATGATCTCTATGCACGTGCCGGCCTCTCGGTTGAGGTTTGGAGACTCTCCCTGCACTACGTGACCCTCGCCGTGCTCCACTCCATCGGCTATCGGGGTTCGTACCAGATGCAGCTGAAGCTCGGGGGGTGGGCCGGAGAAACACACCCTGTACCGTGGATCGACCCGACGACCGCCCCTGCCGGTCCGATCCCTCTGCCACCCGTGAGAGGCAGAGCTCGCGGGCGCACCCGCTCACGTTGAAGAGTCCGGCCTCCACCTCCCCGGTCTCGGGCTCTCCGTGTCCTGGCAGCGGCAGCCAATGAGCGCGTCGAGGACCAGATCAGCGTGCTGGTCTGGTCCTCGACGCGCTCGTCCTACTTGTTCTTATGGAAGCGCTGCCTGGCTGTCAGCCGCGTGGTGTCACGAGCCGCAGGCCCGTCCCGATGGGAGCTTCCGGCTCTCCGTCACGGCGATCGGGGCCGCGGGAACCCCCAACCCGGAACGGACTGGTGGGGTCGGTGCCAGCCGGTCGATCCATGCGGCCCCGCCACGCGCTGTGGCTGCGGAGTCGAACGGCACAGCAATCCCCACTACCCCCTTCTTGTGTAAGTGACAGTAACTGAAGTACCTTGCAGAACATGCAAGATGACGTGTGGTCACCACCTTCTGTACTGCTGACGGTCGATCTAGTGATCCTGACGCTGCGGGGGAGTCGCCTGCACGTCCTCCTGGTGGAGCGGGGCGAAGATCCCTTCCGGGGCATGCCCGCCCTGCCTGGAGGATTCCTGAGCCACGACGGTGAGGAGATTCTGGATGCCGCCCACCGCGAACTGAGCGAGGAAACGGCACTGGCGGCCGGCTGGGTGCACCTTGAACAGCTGGCCGTGTACGGAGACTCGGGCCGCGATCCGCGAGGCCGAGTCGTCTCCGTGGCCCACCTGGCGATCGCGCCGGGGCTGCCCGACCCGGTCGCGGGAACGGATGCCACCGATGCCGCGTGGGTTCCCGCGGAAGCCGTCCTATCCGACGAGGTGGAGCTCGCCTTCGACCACCGTCGAATCGCTATGGACGGGATCGAACACGCCCGCACCAAGCTCGAGTTCTCGGCGCTGGCCACAGCATTCTGCAGGGAGAACTTCACCATCGCAGAGCTGCAAGAGGTGTACGAGGCCGTCTGGGGCACCGAACTCGACACCCGCAATTTCTACCGGAAGGTCCAAGCGGCGAAGGGATTCATCGTCCCCGCCGGCACGGATCGCAGGACCACGGGAGGACGGCCCGCACGACTGTACCGAGCCGGTCCGAAGACCGTGCTGTTTCCACCGCTGATCCGACCCGTGCCATCCGCGATGGAAGAGAACACGAGAGGGGAAGAGGAATAGATGTCGAACGGCCCGGTGGTGGTTCTCACTGCCCTCAATCTTGAATACCAGGCTGTGCGCCAGAGGCTGGCGGGTCCGCAGGTGCATCGCCATGAGCGTGGTACCCGGTTCGAGGTGGGAACCGTGCAGGGCACCTCATGCCGTGTCGCACTCGGTCTGACGAGCAAGGGAAACCATTCCGCCGCAGTGATCGCTGAACGCGCGATCCAGGAGTTCTCGCCGGTGGCCGTGCTGTTCGTCGGGGTCGCCGGCGCCCTGTGGGACGCCACCAGGCTGGGCGACGTGGTGATGGCGTCACACGTGTACGCCTACCACGGCGGGACCAGCGAGGACGACGGGCTCAAAGCCCGCCCCCGGGTGTGGGAAGCACCGCACGGCATCAGCCAGCTCGCCTCGCACCTGGCCCGCTTGAACGACTGGGCGGACCCCGTACCCGGTCGCGAGGACGCGCCGCAGGTGCGCTTCGGGGCGATCGCCGCCGGCGAGGTCGTCCAGAACTCGAGGATCTCAGCCGAGGCGAAGTGGATCCGACAGCACTACAACGACGCACTCGCCATCGAGATGGAGGCGGCCGGTGTGGCACAGGCCGGCCATCTCAACGGGGCACCGGTGGCCATCATCCGGGGAATCAGCGACCGGGCAGACGGCACGAAGAACAGTGCGGATGACCGCAACTGGCAACCGAGGGCCGCAGCGAACGCGGCGGCGTTCGCCACCCGGTTGGCAGTGGAACTGGTGGGGGAACAGGAGGAGACCGCGATGCCCCGGGACGACAGGGTCCGTTCGGCCGACCGGTTCGACCGAAACGTCAGCAACACCGCCCACAACAGCACTGTCGGCATCATGGCCGGCTCGGTCACGGGCAGCAGCGTCCACATGAACGCGGCCCCGAAGGCATCCGGCCCGACGGACCTGATCGCGGAACTGAACCGTTTCCGAGAACAGCTGGGGCGGCACCGCGCCGAGGGTGCCCTCGACGAGGACACCTACCGGGAGGCCCTGACCGATCTGGACTCCGCCCTCCGGTCGGCCGGGGTAACCAGCCCTGAATCGTCGAAGCGGACGGTCATGTCGCTCAGGAGGCTGCGCGGACTGGTCGCGGAGTGCTCCGCACTGGTGGCCGAGCTGGCCCCCCTGGTCGCCGCGGCCGGTGACCTGGCATGAGCCACAACAACGGTGCCGCGTACAGCTCGGCTGCCTACGACTCCACCGTCGGGATCCAGGCCGAGACCGTACACAACTCCAACGTCTACTTCGTCCACCCGGACGCCTCGCCGCAGGAGAAGTACCGGCTGGGCGTGCGGTTCCTGGAGGACGGCGTCCCCAGCCGCGCCCGCGAAATGATCACCGATGCGATGGCCCACGGATACGACGGCGCGGAGGTTCGTTTCCACTGGGTGCTCGCCGTACTCAGCGCACGCACCTACGACGACCTCAGCACCGAAGAGGTCCAACGGCTGCACTACACCTCCGGGCTCGTACGGACCTACGCCGAGGACGGGTGGAGGGAAGCCCTGCGCGTCACTTTCGACCTGCTGGCGGTGCTCAGCAACGCCAGCGGCGAGACCGGACCCGTGCTGAAGCAGCTGCAAGACCTGCCGCTCCGCCAGCACACCGCGATCCTCCGCCACCTCGACCTCATGCTCACCGGAGGGCTGAAGGACGACCTGTGGGCGGAGACCTGCGAACGGGCCAGGGCGGAGCGCTTCGGCAACGACCGGGTCCGGCGAGTCTGGGCCTACTTCGAACCCGCCCCCATCGGGGCGCGGGCCGTTCCGCCCCGCCCGAGCACCGCTGCCGCCGCCAAGGCGGCCCTCCCCGTCCGGGCGGTCCTGTTCGCCGTCAGCAGCGTGCTCCTCTGGGCCCTGGCACTGGTCACGGATCCGGCCGAGGCGATCGTCGAGTTACTGGTGGCGCTCGTCGCGGGTCTGACCGCGGCCCGCTTCGGCATCCGGTGGTGGGGCCAGGAACCCCGGTCGGACCTCACGGCCGGGCCCCGAGTCCCTCACCCGCGCGATCCCGCCTCCGCCGAGAACGGGTTCACCAACCGCGTCCGCCATTCGTTCGATCACTACTTCAGCGTTCGCACGCCCTATGGGTTCACCCCGGACGCCTGGCTCGCCCACACCGCTCAGGTCCGCGGCAGCCTCGCCTCCGAGATCGCGGACCTCTACCGGGAGAGCCGGATCAGTGTGGACCGGGTCGCCTGGTTGATCCGGTACCTCGCTGAGGACGCCCGGAACCGCTACAACAACGGCACCCTGTTCGATGATCACCGCCAGGACCGGACTCCGGTCAGGACGAAGGCCCTGACCGTGGTGGCCCTGGCCGTTCTCGGCATCGCGGCTCTGACCGCGTTCGGAACGGCAGTCTCGGGTGCCGCCTCGCCGAGGCCGCTGTGGGCGTTCCTGGCCGTACTCGGTGCGGCCTGGTCCGGGCACGCGGCCGCCTCCCTATGGCTGAAGGTCCGACGTGAAGAGCACCGGCTTGCCCGGGAGACCCAGAAGTACCATGAACAGTTGACCGCACGACAGACCGCCTACCAGCACTGGCAGTCGTTCCTGGACGCCACGCGCCCGAGCGAGCTGGAGATGGAGACCTGGCTCACCTGTGACAAGACTTCGTTCGTCGATGAAGCGCTCCGACACCACCGGCTCACCTGGCGCGACCTGATCACTCACACCATCCTGGTAGCCCCAGCTGCTTCCTACAAACGAGGCCGGGTCAGGGGCGGCCCCTGGCGGTACTCGCACTACGTCTTCCGCCTGTTCCTGTTCACCCAGGACGGCATCCGCGAGATCAGCTCCGAGTTCAACTTCTCCGACGCAACGCGCAAGAACGAGCAGCGGAGCAACTATCGGTTCGACGCGCTGTCCTCCGTGCAGGTGACGGAGAATGTCGACGTCGGCTACGACCTGGAGCTCGTCCTCACCAACGGGCCAGCCAGGAAGATCCGCGTCAAGGACGCCGATGCCCACCAACTGGCGCCGGACGAGAACTCTCAGGAAATCTCTGAGATCAACCTCAGTGCGGCGGGCTCCACCCACACCTTCCGTCTCCTGGAGGGGATCGCGGCGGACGGGAAGGGCTGGATCGAACGGCACAGCCCCAACAACCTGACGCCCTTCCAAATCGCCGGTTGATCCTGAACTCGAGCATAGGAATGCCTGTGACCTCCACGGACGATGTCACCGAGAGCAAAATCCTGCTGGCCGAGTACGACTGCCTCAAAGAGGAACAGAAGACCCGCATAGGGTTCCGCGACAACCTGCTCTACTTCACGCTCGCCGCGGCCACTGCGGTCATGGCGATCACCGTCCAGAGCGGACAGTACCGACTGCTGCTCTCCGTCCCCGCGATCTGCCTGATCCTGGGCTGGACCTACCTGGTCAACGACGAGAAGATCTCGGCGATCGGCTGCTACGTCCGCGACCAATTGGGACCACGCCTGGGGGAACTCGCCTCCGCCCACGGCACGGTGTTCGGCTGGGAGGTCTACCACCGCAATGTTGCGGGCCGCGCCATGCGCAAGCGGCTTCAGACCGCAGTGGACCTGTTCGCATACCTGGTCCTGCCGATGGTCTGCACGACCGCGTTCTGGTGCTCTCCCACCGTTCAGCCCCTGCTCGTGCTCACTTCTGTCGCACTGACACTCGCCCTGGCCGTACTGGGCTGGCGGTTCCTGCACCGTGCGGACCAGTAGCACCAGCCCCGCCGGACCCGCGCCACACACGTACGGCGCTCCGGTGCGCGGAGGCGCGGGCCGGGACCCGCTATACAGCCGGCAAGCGTCCGGCTCGGGCCGGGGCAGCTCGTCCAGTTCGAGGGTTTAGGGACCGTATCGGGTTGTGATCAAAGGGCAGTCTGGGTGAGGTCTTTGATCCAGATCATCGAGGCGCGGAGGTGGAGGCCGGCGAGGTAGCT
>NZ_JBIUYD010000039.1:0-1170 GCF_044744345.1 Kitasatospora sp. NPDC087315
GGTTACATTCCGAACCCGGAAGCTAAGCCTCACAGCGCCGATGGTACTGCAGGGGGGACCCTGTGGGAGAGTAGGACGCCGCCGAACAATTATTCAAGGCCGCGGCCCCAGCGATTCGCTGGGGCCGCGGCCTTTTTGTGTTTTGCGAACATGTGCAGTGCCGGCACACCAGGGACTTTCGCCCAGACGCGAGGTCTCCCGGGATGTCGGACAATGGAGATGGTGCCCGGCCAGGAGGCCGGCATCGAACCGCGTGAGGGCAGTCGTGTCGCCCGGTCCGCGGTGGAGCTGAAGCAGCAGAAGGAGTCACCACAATGTCGAACCAGCCCCAGGACCGTCCCGAGCGTCGATCGGACGACGGCCGCGGCTACGAGCCCCGGTCTCGCGGGGGCTGGTCCAACGACCGTGGTCCGCGTCGCGACGACCGTGACGACCGCCCGCGTCGTGACGACCGCCCCTCCGGCGGCGGCGGTTTCCGTCGTGACGACCGTCCCTCCGGTGGTGGTTTCAACCGGGACCGTGACGACCGTGGCGGCGCCCGTCGCGATGACCGCCCCTCGGGTGGTGGTTTCAACCGGGACCGTGACGACCGTGGCGGCGCCCGTCGTGACGACCGTCCGTCCGGTGGCGGTTTCCGTCGTGACGACCGCCCCTCGGGTGGCGGTTTCAACCGGGACCGTGACGACCGCGGTGGCTTCCGTCGCGACGACCGTCCCTCCGGCGGTTTCAACCGGGACCGTGACGACCGTGGCGGCGCCCGTCGCGATGACCGTCCCTCCGGCGGTTTCCGCCGCGATGACCGCCCCTCCGGCGGCGGTTTCCGTCGTGACGACCGTCCGTCCGGTGGTGGTTTCAACCGGGACCGTGACGACCGTGGCGGCGCCCGTCGCGATGACCGTCCGTCCGGTGGTGGTTTCAACCGGGACCGTGACGACCGTGGCGGCGCCCGTCGCGATGACCGTCCCTCCGGCGGTTTCAACCGCGACCGTGACGACCGCGGTGGTTTCCGTCGTGACGACCGTCCGTCCGGCGGTGGTTTCCGTCGTGACGACCGTCCCTCCGGTGGTGGTTTCCGTCGTGACGACCGCCCGTCCGGTGGTGGTGGTTTCCGTCGCGATGACCGTCCCTCCGGCGGCTACAGCCGCGACCGTGACGACCGTGGCGGCATAC